>CAZKKP010000044.1:0-5650 GCA_964553295.1 uncultured Thermoanaerobaculia bacterium
CCAGCGGGCGCCATCGCGACCCTCGCTTTCGTCGATTTCTCCGACAGGCTCCTAGGAGGCTGTAGGGCCCAGATCGCCGGCGCCTTTCGGGCGTCGTGAGCGCCCGTTGCCGGCGGATTCTCGGCCCGCACTCGGAGTACTGTTCCTCGAATCCGCTGAATACGGCCATCTCACGACGCCCGAAATCCATCCACCATCCATGCCCTACAGCCTCCTATTCGACCAGACGCGCGCTGAGAATCGCGTCGAGGTCCGGGAACTCCCGCTCGAGGTACTCGTTGCCCTCGGCGGCGAGCCGCTGCTGTGACGGGCCGCGGCCGGCAGGCGCGCCTTCGCCGTAGTCTGCGTACAGCGCGTCGACCACCTCCATGCCCGCGATGACCTCGCCGAACGGCGCGAAGGGACCGTGCTGGGCGAGCCGCGTGTTGTCGGCGGTGTTGACGAAGAACTGCGTCGTCCGGGAGCCCGGCGCCGAGCGGGCGGCGAAGGTGACGCGACCGCGCAGGTTGGGCACGACGATCGGGTCGTCCTTGATCGGCACGGCCGACCACGCGGCGTTGACCGTCGGCTCGGGGTGCATGCCGACCTGGGCCATGAAGCCCTCGATCACCCGGAAGAAACGGCAGCCGTCGTAGTAGCCGGCGCGGACGAGGTTGTAGAAGCGGTCCGCGCCGTGGGGCGCCCACTCGCGATGGACGCGGATGGTCACCGTGCCCTTGCTGGTCACGAGCTCGACGTCGAAGGTGTCGGGCGCGGTCGCGGTGGCCAGCTCCGGTTGCGACAGGACATCTCCGGGATCTGCCGCAACGGACGAGGCATCCTCGGCCGTCCCGAGTCGGCAGGAGAGGCTGGCCACGGCAGCGAGGACCATCATCGTCAGCAGTGTTCTCGAGCGCATTCTCCACCTCCGAAGGCGTCTGGATTCTGACATGTCGTATCGGCGAAGGGAAGGTCCGGCGGGGCGCCGGGGTTGTCTGTCGGGGCGCGCGAGGCGACCGGAGGAGGGAGCGATGCAGCGAACAGATCTTCTGCCCGGGACGGCGGCGCCGGCGTTCACCGTGCCGGACCAGGACGAGCAACCGGTCCGCCTGGAGGACCTTCGTGGGCAGTGGGTGGTGCTGTACTTCTACCCGAAGGACGACACCCCCGGGTGCACCACCGAAGCCTGCGAGTTCAGCGACGGGCTGGAGGCCTTCGCCGGTCTCGACGCGGTGGTGCTCGGCTGCAGCCCCGACTCGCCGGCGGCCCATCGACGTTTCGCCGCCAAGCACGGTCTCAAGGTCCGCCTGCTCAGCGACCCGGAGCACGTCGTGATGGAGGCGTACGGCGCCTGGGGTGAGAAGAAGATGTACGGTCGGACGTCGACGGGGGTGATCCGTTCGACCGTGCTCATCGACCCCGAGGGTCGGCTTGCGCATCGCTGGGCGAAGGTCACCGCGGCCGGGCATGCCGCGGCGGTGCGGCAGAAGCTCGAGCAGCTCCGCGGTGCGTGACGTCGGATTCCCCGACCCGCCTTCCGCCGCGGCGGCGGCGAGTGCCTTCGGTATAGTGAAGCAGGGGTTTCGAGGAGGACCTCGCCGAGTGTCGGGACCGCTCTTCACGGTGCTGGTGGTCGACGACGACGCACTGAGCGTCGAGCTGGTACAGGAGTACCTCGACCCCGAGACCTTCCGCGTCCACGTCGCCGTTGACGGCGAAGAGGCATGGCGGCTGCTCGAGGCCACGGCGCCGCTTCCTGACGTCGTCCTGACCGATCGGCTGATGCCGCGGATGAACGGTTTGGAGTTGCTCCGTCGGATCAAGGCGGACTCCGAGATGGCCGCCCTGCCGGTGATCATGGTCACCTCCGCCTCGGACCGCGCAGAGATCATCGAGGGCATCGACGCCGGCGCTTACTACTACCTGGTGAAGCCCATAGACCGGGAGATGCTGTGCTCGATGGTCCGAGCAGCGGTTTTCGACCACGCCAGGGTCAAGGAGCTGCAGCGCGAGGTGCGGGTCGGCGCCGGCACCCTCGGTCTGCTGCGGCAGGGCCGTTTCGACTTCCGCACGCCGGAACATGCCGCCAACCTGGGCACGCTGCTCGCGAAGGCGTGTCCGGAGCCCGAGAGGGTGGTGCTCGGACTGACCGAGCTCCTGGTCAACGCCGTCGAGCACGGCAACCTCGAGATCAGCTACGAGGAGAAGACCTGTCTCACCCGGGACCGGGCCCTGGGGCGGGAGATCGGGCGCCGGCTCGAGCTGCCCGCGTACCGGGACCGCGCCGCGACCGTCACCTTCGAGCGCTGCGACGGCGGTGTGCGGGTCGAGATCGTCGACCAGGGTCAGGGCTTCGACCCCGAGCCCTACCTGACGATCGACCCGCGACGGGTGTTCGACAGTCACGGCCGCGGCATCGCAATCGCCCGGCTGGTCAGCTTCGACCGCCTCGAGTACCACGACGGCGGCCGAAGAGCGGTGGGTTGGATCCTCGACCAGGCGGCGCGGCCCGCCGACTGACGCGGTCAGCAGATCCGCGGCAGGTCGGTTCCCGACAGCAGGTCGAGCGGGCGCAGGCTGCCGATCCGGGTGCGCAGGACCAGGCCCGACTGGGACGCCGCCCGGGCCTCTACGGCGCCGATCGCGCATGCCGCGGCGCCGGCCGGGAGCCGGCGCAGCGCGGCCAACCCACGATCGAGGTCTCCTCCAGGCAGCCAGGCGAGGAAGCGACCCTCGCAGGCAAGGCCGAGAGGCTCCAGCCCGAGCACCTCGCTGACCGCCAGAACCGACGGTCGGAAGGGCAGCCGGTCCTCGTCGAGCACCAGGCGGAGACCGGTTCGTTCGGCGACCTCGTGGCACACGGTCAGGGCGCCGCCGCGGGTCGGGTCATGCAGCGCGTGGACCTCGACGCCGGCCTCGAACAGCTCCTCGACGAGCCGGTTCACCGGCGCGCAGTCCGAGTGCAATGCCTCGCCCAGGAGATCGTGGCGGCAGGCCATGACGGTGGCGCCGTGGTCGCCGAGCGGTCCGGAGGCGACGATGACGTCCCCGGGCGCCACCCGGTGGTCGCCGACATCGCGACCCGGTGGAACGACCCCGAGGCCGGCGCTGACCGCGTACAGGCGGTCGCCCTTGCCGCGTGGTACGACCTTGGTGTCGCCTGCGACGACCGTGACCCCGGCCTCGCGGGCGGCGCGGCCGGCGCTGGCGGCGCAGCGCTCGACGAGGCCGGACTCGGCGCCCTCCTCGAGGATCAGCGCCCAGGTCAGCCACAGCGGTCGCGCCCCGACCATCGCCAGGTCGTTGACCGTGCCGCAGATGCTCAGGCTGCCGACGTTGCCGCCCGGGAACTCCGGAGGGTCCACGACGAAGCCGTCGGTGGTCAGGGCAGGACGTCCCGGGGGCAGCTCCGGCAGCACCGCGGCGTCGCCGAGCGCGGCCAGGGCAGAGTTGTCGAACGCCGGGAGGAAGAGCCCGGCGACCAGATCGCGGGTCAGTCGGCCGCCGGCGCCATGGGCCAGCAGCACGCGGTCGAAAGCGCGCTTCAGCACGCCTCCGTCCGGGTTCGGTCCAGACCGTGACGGTACCAGGCGGCACAGGTTCCCTCGGCCGACACCATGCAGGCGCCTACCGGCGCCTCGGGGGTGCACGCGGCGCCGTACAGCGGGCAGCCGGGGGGGTCGACGGTGCCACGCAGCACCTCGCCGCAGCGGCATCCGGGGGGCTCGAGGGGCGGCGGCAGCTCGACCTCGATCCGTGAAGCGTCGCGGTGCGCCCATCGGGGGCGCAGCGCCAGGCCGGAGCCGGGGATCTCGCCGAAGCCCCGCCACACCGCGGGCGCCGGCTCGAAGAAGCGGGCGACCAGCTCGGCGGCGGTGCGGTTGCCGGCGGCGTCGACCGCCCGAGGATAGCGGTTGGAGACGGCGGCAGTGCCCGACTCGAGCTGCTCGAGGAGGTCGAGCACGCCGCACAGCACGTCCGCCGGGCCGAAGCCGACGACCGCTCCGGGCACCCCGTGCTCCTCGGCGAGAAAACGGAAGACCTCCCAGCCGGTGAGCACCGAGACGTGACCGGGCAGCAGGAAGCCGTCGACCTCGAGCTCGGGGTCGCCGGCAAGCGCCCGCATCGGCGGCGGCATGACCTTGTTGCCGGGCAGGATGAGGAAGTTCGGCACGCCGTCGGCCTCGGCCTCGGCGAGGGCCGCGGCGATGGTCGGGGCGGTGGTCTCGAAGCCCACCGCGAGGAACACCAGCCGATGCTCCGGTCGGCGCCGGGCGAGGGTGAGGGCGTCCCGGGGCGAGTACACGACCTCGATCGAGCCGCCTGCGGCGCGGCCCCGCTCGAGGCTCGAGGAGCTCGACGGCACCCGCATCAGGTCGCCGAAGGTGGCGACCGTGATCCCTGGGATGCTGGCCAGGGCCAGGGCGCGATCGAGGTACCCGACCGGGGTCACGCACACCGGGCAGCCCGGGCCGGAGATCAACCGCACCGTTGCCGGCAGCATCCCCCGCAGGCCAGCCGCCGCGACCGCCTGGGTGTGGGTGCCGCAGACCTCCATGATGGTCGCGGTGCGACCGAGCCTGCTCGCCACCTCGTCGATGCGGCGGACCAGACCGGCGATCGAGCGGGGGTCCGAGAACGGGCTCTGCCCGGTCACAGCGTCTCCACGAAGCCGGCGTACTCGCGGAGCAGCTCGAGAGTTCGCGCCGCCTCGTGCTCGTCGATGGCGCCGATTGCGTAGCCGGCGTGGATCAGCACGTGGTCGCCGAGCACGGCCTCGGGCAACAGCATGAGCGAGACGGCGCGACGAACGCCGTCGAGCTCGACCACCCCCTCGAGGTCGTTGCGTTCGACCAGTCGCATCGGGATCGCCAGGCACATGGGTCCTCCCCGTGGATTATGGCACCGACTCTCCCCATCACGGTGAGATGAGGGTGTCGGCGAGCTCGCGGGGGCGAATATCCAGGGCCAGGGCGACGGCGGCGACCACCGCCTGGCCGTAGGCGAGCCCGCCGTCGCCCGGCGGGACGAGGTGGGGCAGCAACACCTCGAAGCCGGCCGCGGCGAGCTCCCGGCCGAGATGGCGCCGGAGCAGCCGATTGACCAGGCAGCCGCCGCCCAGGGCGACCACCCGCCCACCGGGCGGCGCCACCCGGGAGGTCAGCTCGGCCGCGAGCCGACAGAAGGTGCGGTGGAGGCCCGCCGCCACCCGGTGGCGGTCCTCGCCGGCGGCCAGCCGGCGGGCCGTGGCGACGAGCAGCTCGCCAGAGGGGAGGATGGGCGTGCCTGCCGCGCCGAGCACGACCTCGGCCCACGGCGCCGCCTGGGGCGCTGCGACGGCGAGCGACTCGGCGAGAGCCGCCGCCTCGCCCTCCCAGTCGTTCCGCTCGATCCCGGTGAGCAGGGCGCCGGCCGCCTCGAACAGACGGCCGGCGCCGCTGGCCCGCGGCCAGGTCCCGGTGACTGCGAGCCGGGCGAGGGTCTCCCGACGCTCCGCTCCCAGGGAGCGACCGAGGGGCGTCGCGGTGAGCAGGTCGGCGCACCCGTCGCGGGCGAGGGCCGCCACGGCCACCCGCCACGGCTCGCGCACCGCCGCCTCTCCGCCGACCAGGGGCAGGGGCTCGAGATGGCCCACTCGCCGCCAGCGGAGATCGCCGGCGAGGTGCAGCCA
>CAZKKP010000044.1:5660-15131 GCA_964553295.1 uncultured Thermoanaerobaculia bacterium
TCCGGACCCCAGCCGGTGCCGTCGAGGGTGATTGCCAGGACGCCGTCATCGGGCGCCGGCCAGCGCCGGTGCTCGGCGAGCACCGCCGCCGCGTGGGCCACGTGGTGCTGGACGTCGAGGCGTTCGCCGCCTCGCTCCCTGACCAGCTCGTCGGCGAGCCAGCTCGAGGGGTAGTCGGGGTGTGGGTCGGCGGCGACGATCTCGGGACGGACCTCGAGGAACTCCTCGAGGCCGGCGATGGCCTCCCGGTGAAAGGCCCGCGCCGGCTCGGAGTCGAGGTCGCCGACGTGCTGGGACAGCAGGGCGAGCTCACCGACCGCCACGCAGGCGGTCGCCTGGAGATGGCCGCCGACCGCGAGCACCGGCCGCGGTGCGGCCAGGGGAAGCGGCAGCGGCTCGGGCACGAAGCCGCGCGCCCGGCGCAGCATCACCGTCGAGCCGTCGTCCCGGCGCAGCACCGAGTCGTCGACCCGGCGGACGATGTCGCGGTCGTTCAGCAGCAACAGGTCGACCAGCGGTCCGAGCCGTTCGACGGCCTCTCGATTGCCGCGACAGATCGGTTCCTCGGAGAGATTGCCCGAGGTCATGACCAGCGGCGGCATGTCCGGCGACCGGAAGAGTTCGAGGTGGAGCGGCGTCGTCGGCAGGAGCACGCCGAGCTCGTCGAGGCCCGGCGCCACCTCTGCGGCCACCGAGCCGCCGGGCCGGCGCGGCGCGACGATGATCGGTGCACGGGACGAGCCGAGCAGGGCAGCGGCCGAGTCGTCCAGGGCCACCAGCCGGCGGGCCGCCTCGAGGCTTCCGACCATGACCGCGAAGGGCTTGCGCGGTCGGGCCTTGCGCTGGCGCAGCCGGCGCAGCACCCGGGTGTCGTCGGCCCGGCAGGCGATCTGGAAGCCACCCAGTCCCTTGACCGCGACGATGGCGCCGGCGACGAGCGCCGTGCGGGCTTCGGCGAGGGCCTGCTGCCCTTCGGCGAGGCGCCGACCCCGATCGTCCTGCAGCCACAGCCGGGGGCCGCAGTCCGGACAGCACAACGGCTCGGCGTGGAAGCGCCGATCGGTGGGATCGCGGTACTCGGCCGCACAGGCCGGGCACATCGGGAAGCAGGCCATCGCGGTGCGCTCGCGATCATAGGGCAGCGCCCGGACCAGGGTGAATCGTGGTCCACAGTTGGTACAGGTGATGAACGGGTAGTGGTACCGGCGGTCGCCGGCGTCCTCGAGCTCCCGCCGGCAGTCGCCGCAGAGCGCACTGTCGGCCGGAACCAGGGCGCCGCGGCGGGGTCCCGGCGCCGATGGCCGGACGCTGAAACCGCGGTCGCCGGACAGAGGCAGCTCCCGGGTCTCGAAACCGTCGAGCCTGGCCAGCGGCGGCAAGGCGGCGCGCAGGGCGGGCAGGAACCCCTCGACGGTGTCGCGGTCGCCCTCGAGCTCGATGGTCACGCCGTCGGCGTCGTTGGCCACGTGCCCCGCCAGGCCGAGGCCGGTGGCCAGCCGGAAGACCGTCGGCCGGAATCCGACGCCCTGGACGGCGCCGCGGCAGCGGACGCCGAGGCGCAGCCGACCGGCGCTCATCGCTGCCCGGTCATCCCCGCTTCGCCTCGAGCCTGGCCAGGAGCAGCTCGCACCAGCGCTCGACCCCCTCGCCGGAGGTCGCCGAGGTCAGCAGTACCTCCCCCGCGGGGTTGAGCGCCGCGAGCTGGGTGTGGACCGCTGCGAGGTCGAAGCGCAGGTGGGGGAGCAGGTCGACCTTGGTCAGCACGGTGACCGCGGCGCGGGCGAAGATCGCCGGGTACTTGAAGGGCTTGTCGTCGCCCTCGGTGACCGACAGCAGCGCGACCTTGAAGTCCTCGCCCAGGTCGTACCCGGTCGGGCAGATCAGGTTGCCGACGTTCTCGATGAACAGCAGGTCGGCAGGCAGCAGCTGGGCCGTGGCGAGGGCCCGGGAGATCTGACGAGCGTCGAGGTGGCAGGCGCCGGAGGTGAGGATCTGGTGGGCAGGAACGCCGAGGGCGCGAATCCTGTCGGCGTCGCGCTCGGTCTCGACGTCGCCCTCGATGACGGCGCACCTCACCCGACCCGCCAGGCGGGCCAGGGTCGCCTCGAGCAGCGTGGTCTTGCCCGAACCGGGAGACGAGATCAGGTTGACCACGAGGCTCCCGGCTGCGGCGAAGCTTCGCCGCAGCGTGTCCGCCTCGAGGTCGTTGGCTTCGAGCACCCGGCGGCGGACCGTGACCACCTGCTTCATCGAGCCTCTCCCCGTGCCTCGTCGTCGGCCAGGTAGACGAGCTCGAGCACGTCGAGTTCGTCGCCGCCGGACAGCGCCAGCGGTTGGCCGCAGACGCTGCACAGGCGGAGCCAGCTGCCGTCGCCCGGCCCGGTGTCGCGGTTGCAGGAGCGGCAGTGGCGGGTGACCGGTCGCCAGTCCACCTCGAGCACCGCGTCCCGGTCCGGGCCGTCGCCGACCACCGCCTGCCAGGCGAAGAGGACCAATTCGGGCTCGATTGCCGCGAGCTCGCCGATGGCGAGCCGCACCCGGTCAATCCGGCCCGGGCCATGGTCTCGCACCGCCTCTCGGCAGGTGCGGTAGACCTCCAGGGCGATGCCCATCTCGTGCACCGGTCGAGTATAGCCTCCAGGTTCTGGTGACGGTCGTGCGACCTCGACACAACGCTCTGCACGATGACCCTGCCCAGGCTGGTGATCACGGGTGCATCCGGCTTCATCGGCCGCCATCTGCTCGAGAGTCTCAAGGACCGATAGCATGTTCTCGGCCCGGCGCGACGTTCCCAGGCGCGATCCGGCGCCCCGGTGCACCCCAATATCTCCTGGTTCCAGGTGGACATCGGCAACCGCGAACCCCTGGAGACCGCTCCGTCACAGCCGAGGGCAAGACGATTCTGCGACAACGACGTCAGCCGTTGGCGTCAGCCGTCGTCGAGGGCGGTCGCGAGCCGGCGAACGAGAACCGCGGCGCCTGCTGCGGCCTCGGCGCTGAGCCCCGAGACGGGCTCGACACGGCTCGGCTCGACGCCCCACAGCCGGTAGCGGACCGAGGCCAGGCCCGGGTGGGCGAGGGCGAGCCAGCGGAGGTTCTCGGGCAGGCTCAAGTGGTGCGCAGTTGCGTGCCGCTGGGGCAGGGCGAGGAGCTCGTCGTGCTCCAGGAGGCGGACGGCGCCCGGCGGAGTGCCGCCCAGCAGCGCGTCCACCAGCCACACCTCCTCCTCGCCCGCCCACAGGTCGGCGAGCACGAGGGAGTCGCTGCCGGCCTCGACGATCCTCACCCCGGGCCACGGTCCGGCGGCGGCAAGCCGCCGGACGACCTCCAGACCCACGCCGTCGTCGCCCATGAGGTCGTTGCCGAGACCGACGACGAGGATCCGGGAGGCGCTCACTCGCGCACGACGTGCACCGAGCAGGAGATGCAGGGGTCGTACGCCCGTGCCACCATCTCGAGGTTCAGCTTGAGGGCGGCGTCGTCCCGTGCGATCGGCGTCGAGAGCATGCGCTCGACCGCCTGGCGCAGGTCGCGCTCGGTGTTGGCGAGGTTCTGCGCCGTCGGCGTGATGACGTTGGCCTCGGCCACGCGGCCGTCGTCGTCGAGGACGTACTCGTGGAACAGCAGGCCGCGCGGGACCTCGACCGCCGCCACCCCTCGTCCGGCGCGGACCTCGGGCTCGGCCAGCTCGCGTCCGACCTCGGGCATGCCGAGCAACCGGTCGCAGTGCTCGATGCCGCGCTCGACGCAGTGGACGATCTCGACCAGTTGGGCCCAGTTGTTGAGCAGGATGTTGTCCGCAACACCCTTCGGGAAGAGGCGCTCGTAGGCGGAAAGGGCACGGCCGTTGAGCAGGTGCCCCCAGAGCTTGAGCCGGGCCAGGGCGCCGACCACGTACGTGTCGCCTGAGGCCAGGGCGGCGTGCTTGGCGTGGGAGTGCTCGACGGTGAACTCGCGCACCACCTGCCGGTAGGACTCCACCGGGTACTCCTCACCGCGGGAGGTGCACAGCGTGTCTCCCCGAAAACGATAGGCGTCCACGTTCGGACGGAGCGCGACGTACAAAGTGGGCTGTGCGGCCCACTCGGGGACGTCGAGGCCGGCGACCAGCTCGACCGTCCCCATCAGGGGCTCGACCACGAGCTCGAGCTTCAGGGCCTCGATCCGGGCGTGGCTCGGGATCTTCCCGAAGCCGCCCACGAGTGTGTTGATCGGGTGGATCGCCCGGCCTCCGATGAGGCCCTGGATGCGATTGCCGAGCTGTTTGAGCGCCAGGGCGAAGGCGACCTCGTCGGGGTACTTCTCGGCCATGGCGAGCACCGACTCGTAGCCGAGGAAGTCGGGCAGTGCGAGGGCGAAGACGTGGAGGGCGTGCGACTCGATGGTGCCGCCAAGGAGCAGCAGGCCGCGCAGGGCGTGGGTCCGCGGGGTCTCCTCCACGTCGAGAGCCCGTTCCAGGGCCGCCAGGGCGGCGATGGTGTGGTGAGCGGAGCAGATCGCGCAGACCCGGGTGATGATGCCCTGGACGTCGCCGTAGTGCTTGCCTCGGAGCAGCGCCTCGTAGTAGCGGCTGCCCTCGTGGATGTCCATGTTGACCTCGTGCACGGTGTCGCCGACGATCTTGACGAAGATCCCACCGTGGCCCTCGACCCGCCCCAGGTGGGGGATCGTGATCGTTCTAGTTCCGGCCATGGTCCACCTCGTGCTCGAGCCCCATGGTCATCCACACCGGGGCCGAGAAGTTCTGCATCCGGGCCGAGATCTCCTTCCAGGAGAGGCCGCGGTCGGCGAACATGGTGATGTTGGCGTCGTAGTTGGGCTCCTCGATCGGGCCGCGGCAGCCGGCGCAGGCGACGCCGTGGGAGGGGCATCGGGCGCCGCATCCGCCGCGCGTCATGGCGCCGCAGCAGACCTCGCCGAAGTGCACCACCCGACAGAGGTTCTCTTGCGTCCTGCACTCCCAGCACACGGGCAGCGGCGGCAGCTCGGGCACCGTGCCGGCGAGCAACGAGTTGAACATGCGCAGGAACTCCGGTCGCTCGATGGGGCAGCCCGGCAGCTTGAAGTCGAAGGGGACGAAGTGGGTCGCCGGGCGCGCCTCGATGGTGTCGAGGAAGGCGTACTCCTGGTGGTAGACCTCGCGCTGCAGGACCTCGCGCGGCAGGTCGTTGCGCATTGCCGGCAGCCCGCCCCACACCGCACAGGTGCCGATGGCCACGAGGAACCGGCTGCGGGCGCGGATTTTCTTGAGGGCCTCGAGGTCGCGCTCGGTGGCCACGACGCCCTCGACGAAGCCGATGTCCAGCCGACAGGTGTGGTCGTTCTGGCTCTTGGCCATCACCCAGTCGACGATGTCGACCTGGGCGGCCAGGCGCAGCAGCTCGTCCTCGCAGTTGAGGATCTGGAGCTGGTCGCCGGCGCAACCGGTGAGCCCGATGATCCCGACCTTGGGCTTGGGTGTGCTCATGGCGCGCTCCTCAGGTGTAGATCAGCTCGGGCAGGTTGATGGCGTCCCAGTAGGAGAACACCGGCCCGTGCAGGCAGGTGAAGGTGTAGCCGACGGCGCAGTGGCCGCACTTGCCGACGCCGCACTCCATTCGCCGCTCGAGGCTGAGGAGGATGCGGTTCTTGCCGAAGCCGCAGTCGACCAGCCTGTCGAGCATGAACTTGTAGAAGACCGGAGGTCCGCAGGCGACGGCGAAGGTCCGGCCGACGTCGAGCTCGACCGCGTCGAGCAGCTCGGTGACGACCCCGACCTCGCCGCTCCACGGCTGGCCACCGGTGCCGTCGACGGTGAGCAGGATCTCGGCGTCGCCCCGGCGCCGCAGCGACTCGAGCTCGTCGCGGAAGAGAACCTGCTCGGGGCTGCGGCTGCCGTACAGCAGGATCACCCGGCCGAAGTCCTGGCGGAGGTCGATCAGGTAGCTGAGCAGCCCACGCATCGGCACCATGCCGAGGCCGCCGGCGACCAGCAGCACGTCCTGGCCACGGAAGCTCTCCACCGGGAAGCCGTTGCCGAGAGGACCGCGGACACCTACCACGTCGCCCTCGCGGACGTGGTCGAAGAGGTAGTCGGTGAGGGTGCCGGCGCGGCGGATCCCGAGCTGGAAGAAGCCCGGGCGGGTCGGCGTCGAGGGCAGCGAGAACGGGCCCTCGCCGACCCCGAGCACCGAGAGCTCGACGAACTGGCCGGGCCGGTAGGAGAAGCTCCGGGCCAGGTCGGGATCCTCGAAGCGGAGGTCGAAGAGGCGGATGTCGGGCACCAGGTCCACGGTGCGCATGATCCGCGCCGGCGCCGGCAGGTAGGGGTTGTGTGAGGTCGGCAGCACTCGACGGGTGCTGCGGACGGAGAGCGCCAGGGGCAGCCGGAAGGTCATGCGTCACCTCGCACGTGCTGGAACACCTCGACCACGTTGATGCCGGTCGGGCAGTTCACGATGCAGCGGCCGCAGCCGACGCAGGACGGCTTGCCGAACTCGCGGACGAAGGCGTCCTGCTTGTGGTAGTAGCGGTTGCGCACGCGGTCGGCGCGGTCGGCGCGGAAGTTGTGACCGCCGGCGACGACGGCGTAGTCCCGGTACAGGCACGAGTCCCAGGTGCGAACCCGGGTCGCGGCCGAGAGGTCGTCGATCTCGTCGCGGACGTTGAAGCAGGCGCAGGTCGGGCATACCATCGAGCAGGAGCCGCAACAGACGCACTTCTTGCCGAGCTCGTGCCACACCGGGTCGTCCTGCTTGAGCTCGAGCACGAAGGGCAGGTCGTGGATGTCCATCGAGAGCGTGAACGCCTCACGCCGTTCCCGCAGCCGCTCGAGGTAGTCCCGGGTGTCCTGCCGGGTCGAGGGCTGGAACAGGTGCGAGGCGGCCCGCACGATGTCGTCGCCCTTCGAGGACCCGACGGTCACCAGGAACCGCCCTTCGAGGGGAGTGAGGGCGAGGTCGAACCCGTCGTCGGCGGTGGTCGTGTCGAGGCACTCGCAGAAGCACTTGTCGTCCGGCCAGCAGCCGTAGCCGACCACGATCAGCTGCTCACGGTTGCGCAGGTAGTAGGGGTCCGGGAAATCTGACAGGTAGAGCAGGTCGAGGATCTTCAGTGCGTGGATGTCGCAGGGATGGGCGCCGAAGAACACCTGCGGACCGCGGTCGTTGTCGGCCATGTCGACGGCCTCGCCGCGGACCGTACCGCGCAGCATGACGAAGCGCGGTTTCAGGAGGATCTTCTTGAAGGGCACGATCGTGCGCAGGGCCTCAGGGCGGGCTTTGGCCGGGTCGTCGATGACCTCCAGAGAGTAGACGTCGGGGGCGCGTTCGACCGGCGCCCACACCGTGCCCCAGCTCTTCAGCGCCTCGACGAGGTCGGGCAGCAGCTTCGAGTTCATCCGCAGGCTTTGCATGAGCCGGCACCTCCGCGCGACGGCGTCGCGGTCCTTCCCTCAATGTCGGTTCTTGTGAAAAGATTCGCAAGAGGCGTAGAGGGATTGGGAATCCCGGCGCGGCGGGGGTTTCGCCGGCAGGCATCGGCGTGACTCCACCACGGGAGAGACGCCGCCTGCCGGCCGTGCGGTATTCTGGCGCGGGAGCACTGCGAATGGGCGACACGACCTTGAGCCTGCGCGAGGTGGAGAAGACCTACGAGATGGGAGCGGTCCAGGTGCGTGCGCTGCGCGGTGTGTCTTTCGACGTGACGCGCGGCGAGTACGTTGCCATCATGGGACCATCCGGCTCCGGCAAGTCGACCATGATGAACCTCATCGGCTGCCTCGACACGCCGTCTGCGGGTCAGTACGTGCTCGACGGAGAGGACGTGGCCGAGCTTGACGACGACCAGCTCGCCGACATTCGCAATCGCAAGATCGGTTTCGTCTTCCAGATCTTCAACCTCCTCCCGCGCTGCGATGTCCTGGAGAACGTCGAGCTGCCGCTGATCTACGCCGGGGGTTCGCCGTCGCAACGGCGGCGAGTGGCCGAAGGGGCGATCGAGGCGGTGGGCCTCGCCGATCGGGCGGGCCACCGTCCCAGCGAGCTCTCCGGCGGCCAGCGCCAGCGGGTGGCGATCGCCCGAGCGCTGGTCAACCGCCCGTCGATCCTGCTCGCCGACGAGCCGACCGGCAACCTCGACACCGCGACCGGGGAGGAGATCCTGGCCCTGTTCGCCCGCCTTCACGACGCCGGCCACACCATCCTCCTGGTCACCCATGAGGACGAGGTCGCGCGCCACGCCGATCGGGTGATCCGGCTCAGGGACGGGCTCGTGGAGAGCGACACCCCGAACGGTAACGGCCGGCGGTGACTCGGGCCCTCGAGCCCCTGGGGGATCGCCGGAAGACAGGCATTGCGATGCAGCCGCTCGGGACTGCGCGGGTGTGTTCTGGAGACCGTCGGGAAGCTTGAGAAATATTTCCCAAGGTTCTCGAAAAACCCCGGCCGCCATGCTAAAGTCATGCCGCTCCAAGGTCCCGGCCTGCTCACCAGAAGCGGGGTCATCCCATGACGGGCCGGGTCAGGGAGGGGGCCATCGTGATGCCGAACCCCAGCCCAAAAGTGCGCGAACTCCAGTGGCTCGGGTCCTGCTGTGCACGGGCGCGCCGGCACCCCCGCTCCGCCCCTTGGAGAGATGCGATGCCATCGTCATCGGTAGCCGCGGCTCCGGGAGCGGCGAGGTGAGCCCTGACTGTATCTGCTAGGGGAGATCGTCGAGTGACTACGAATCGGAGGAGGAGGACGTCGTGGAACCTGTGAATCTCATCTACGTGTGTCCAGCAGTCGCGATCCTGGCCCTGCTCTACGCCTACCTGAGGGCGGCCTGGGTCAAGAAGCAGGATGACGGTACCGACCGCATGCGCCTGATCGGCAGCTGGATCGCCGACGGCGCGATGGCCTTCCTCGGTCGCGAGTACCGGGTGCTGGCGGTCTTCGTCATCGCCGTGGCGGTGCTGCTCGGAGTTTCCAACCACTTCGTTTCGGAGGACACCAACGCCTTCATCGCGCTGTCCTTCGTCCTCGGCGCCTTTTGTTCCGGGCTCGCCGGCTACTTCGGCATGAAGACGGCGACCCGGGCCAACACCCGCACCGCAGCCGCCGCTCGCAAGGGCCTCAACGAGGCCCTGCAGGTGGCCTTCGCCGGCGGCTCGGTTATGGGCCTGTCGGTGGTCGGGTTGGCGCTCACCGGGATGGGTCTGCTTTTCATCCTCTACCTGAGGATGTACCCCGAAGCGCTCAACGACTCGACCGCGATGATGCTCGTCCTCAACGTGCTCTCCGGGTTCTCGCTCGGCGCGTCGTCGATCGCGCTGTTCGCGCGCGTCGGCGGCGGCATCTACACCAAGGCGGCCGACGTCGGCGCCGACCTCGTCGGCAAGGTCGAGGCCGGGATCCCCGAGGACCACCCGCTCAACCCGGCGACCATCGCCGACAACGTCGGCGACAACGTCGGCGATGTCGCCGGTATGGGCGCAGACCTGTTCGAGTCCTA
>CAZKKP010000045.1:0-7187 GCA_964553295.1 uncultured Thermoanaerobaculia bacterium
CGACTGACCGCCCGGGATCTCGACCGTGCCGAGCGCGAGCTGCAGGTGGCCGAACGGCTGTTCGGCCGCCTGCCCTCGTTCGCCGCCTTCCGCGAGCGGCTCGAGTGCGCGCGGCGCGAGGAGCGCAACCGCAGGGTGGAGGAGCTCGTGCGCTCCGCCCTCGGCGGTCAGGCGAGCTTCTCGGATGTGCTCGCAACCCTGGAACAGGCGCTCGAGATCGATCCTCTGAACGAGACCGTGCAGCGGCTGCTGACCGAGACGCGCGGCGCCCATCGGCGCTATCAGCAGGAGCGCCGGACCCGATCCGCCGCGACCGCGATGCTCGAGGTGGACCGGTTGATCGCCGACGGCGACCTCGACGGCGCGCTCGCCCGCCTCGATGCCATGGTCGCCGAGGTCGGCGCCTTCGCCGAGGCGGCCCGGCTGCGGCCGCACCTGCTGCGACTGCTGGCGCCTGGCCAACCCCGGTGACGACGGCAAGAGACTCCTCCGCGTGCATTGGGTGTTAGAGTATCTGCGCAGCACACGCCGACCGACAGGGGCGATCTCAGGCACCCGGTCGAGTCGGTCGCCCCGGATAGGTAGTCGATTCCGATGACGAGCTTCTTCCAGCATCCCTGGCTCGCGTGGATCCGGCGACCGCGGTCCCCCGCGGTGGATTCGGTCGAGGTCGCGGGAGTGCCCGTTCCGACAGTCGTCGTCACCAGGGATGCCGACCTCGCGCACACCTTGGAGTCGGCTCTGCCAACGGTCGCGCAACCGCTGTGCAGCTGCCGCAACCTGTGGGTGGCACGACGCTCCGCGCGCGGGCTCTCGGCCCGTCTCATCCTGGTCGACTGGCGTCTACCCGCCCCGGCGCTCACCCAGATCGTCCGGCACTTCGGCCGATCGATGCTCGACCCGGTGCACCGGCCCGTGGTGGTGGCCCTCGTGCCGAGAGGCGACGACCAGCTGGCGGCGGCCGCTGCCGGCGCCGCCGTCGACGACTGGATCGTACTGCCCGAGTCCGAAAGCGTTCTCACCGCACGAGTTGCCCGAGTCATCGCTGTCGCCGCGGGAGGCCCCCGTCGCGCAGACCCCGGTGAAGGGTCGATGCTGGCCCCGGAGGCCCCGTCCACTCTCGACCGCGTCGACGACGGCCTGTTCTGCTGGGACCTCGAGCGCAACCGATTCGAGCCCGGCGAGAGTTTCGCGGCGATGATCGGCGCCGACGAGGCGTCGGACCGATCCCTGGAGGCCTGGCTCGAGCAGGTGCACCCGGAGGACGCCCCTCGACTGCGCCACGCTCTCGAGAGTTGCAGGACCGACGGGCCCTCGCCGGTGCTGCAACGGTTCCGCCTGCGCCACCGCGATGGCGGCCACCGCTGGATGCTGCTCCGGGCGGAGGTCGTGCGGACAGCCGACAGCGGCCCGACCCATGTGCTCGGACGACAGATCGAGCTCAGTCCGCTCGAGGGCTCGATCGGCGACGGCTCGTTGCTGGCCCTCTACGATCCCCTGACGGGGGTGCCCAACCGGGCGCTCCTGATAGACCGTATCCGTCACGTGATGGCCACCGTGCGGCGCAACCCGGCACGGCCCTTCGCCGTGCTCTTCTTCGACGTCGACCGGTTCAAGAACGTCAACGACAGCCTCGGCCACCTCAAGGGAGATTCGCTGCTGCGCTCGGTCGCCGAACGGGTCTCCGCCGCCTGCCGGCCATCCGACACAGTCGCCCGCTTCGGCGGCGACGAGTTCGCGGTGGTGGTCGAGGACGCTCCCGATGTCCGCGCGGCGATCGTCGCGGCCGAGCGCCTGCAGGCGCAGTTCGCCAAACCCTTCGACCTCGACGGCATCGACGTCTTCGTCTCGATCAGCATCGGCATCGCCTTCTGGCGTGACGACTACCGGCAGGCCGAGGAGCTGCTGCGCGATGCCGACACCGCCATGTATCGGGCCAAGGCGATGGGTCGTAATACCTTCGCGGTCTTCGACGAGGACATGCACGCCAGAGTCGTGGCCACCCTCAAGCTGGAGAACGACCTCCGCCGTGCCCTCACCAGAGAGGAGTTCAGGCCGTACTTCCAGCCGATCTTCTCGCTGCGTCACGGCCGCATCACCGGCTTCGAGGTGCTCGCCCGCTGGGAGCATCCGGAGCGCGGCCTGCTGTTGCCCAAGGAGTTCATCCCGGTCGCGGAGGAGATGGGCGCCATCATCCAGATCGACCGGCTGATCGCCGAGCATGCCTGCATCCAGCTCCGCTCATGGCAGAACCGGTTTCGCTTCGCCCCTCCCCTGTGGGTCAGCGTCAACATCTCGACCACGCAGTTCCTGCTGCCGGACCTGGTGCCGCAGATCGACCACATCCTCCGCAAGACCGGTCTGTATGGCCAGAGCCTGAAGCTCGAGGTCACCGAGAGCGCACTCATGGAGCACGCGCGCTACGCGACCGACATGCTCGCCCAGCTGCGGGCGCTGGACATCGGCATCATGATCGACGACTTCGGGACCGGCTACTCGTCCCTCGCCTACCTGCGGCGATTCGAGGTCGACACCCTGAAGATCGACTACTCCTTCGTCTCCAGGATGACCGAGGACGACGAAAGCGAGGAGATCGTCCGCACCATCGTCACCCTGGCTCGGAATCTCGGCAAGGAGACCGTCGCCGAGGGCGTCGAGAGCCGCAAGCAGCTCGAGCTGCTCCGCGAGCTGAAGGTAGACCGGGTGCAGGGCTTCTACCTCGCCCCACCCCTCAGTCCGCCGGACGCCGAGGAGCTGCTCGAGTCCATTCGCACCGCCCCCGACCATCTCGAACGGATCCTCACATGCCGTCTGCGCAACCAGCGAGAGGAGAACGGGCGGCATACCTCGACCGGCGAGACAGGGCCACTCAGCTCCTGACGGCGGCGGCTGCGGCGAGCGCTCGTTCGAGGCGCTCGGCGCCGCCGTCTTCGAGGGTGAGAGAGCGGACCGCGAAACCGCTGGCGTGCTCCGTCCTCGGGCTGGTGTGCCGCGCCACCTCCGCCACGCCGGTGATTCTCCTTCCGCTCCCGTCGAACACCAGCTCGGACCGGCATCGGTCGCCGACCGCTGCAGTCGCGATCCCCCTGATCAGCATTCCCGAGGACGAGATGCTCACCACTTCGGCGAATGCCATCCTGCCCTCCAGCTCCAGCTGCAGCTTCACGCCGGTCGTCGGCGCGCCGGTGACGCCTGTCGCTGCCTGGCGTCGAGGCGGGCCCAGCCTTCTCCCGCTTCGGACACGAACGTCGTATCATGCCCGGGGCGCGTGAAGCGGTTCACAAGCCCCTGTCGTCACTGTCGTCAGCTTCTGGAGGAGAACACCATGCACCGAGCCACATTCCTCGTCGCGGCCCTCGTCGTCGCGCTCGCTCTGCCGGCCTCGGCCGGTCTTGACCAACGCTGGGAGCTCACGGAGATGTTCCCGACCGAGCAGGACTTCCTCGCTGCCCGCGCCGCCCTCGAGGCGTCGGTGCCCGAGATCGAGGCCTGTCGGGGTCGCCTCGGCGAGTCGGCCGCGGTGCTCGCCGGCTGCCTCGAACGCCAGTCGGATCTGTACAAGCAGTACATGAAGGTGGTCGGCTACGCCAGCCTCACTCTCGACGGCGACCTGCGCGACGCCGATGCGCAAAAGAGGCGCGCCGAGACCGTCCGCGTCGGGGTCCGCCTCTCCGAGGCCGCCTCCTTCGTCGATCCCGAGATCCTCACCGTCGGCGCCGAGGCGATCGAGGCGTTCATCGCCGACGAGCCACGTCTCGCTCCCTTCGCCTTCGGCCTGCGCGACACCCTGCGCCAGGCCGCGCACACGCTGCCCCCCGAGCAGGAGGCGTTGCTCTCGCGCACCGGCCTGATCTCGGGCAAGTTCTCCGACCTCTACGAGCAGCTCACGATCTCCGACCTCCCCTTCGCCGAGGTCGAGCTCCCCGGCATCGGCGCCGTCCGGCTCAACCAGACCAACTACGTCCGCTATCGGGGCCACGCCGACCGCGCGGTCCGCGAGAAGGTCTTCCAGGAGTTCTGGAAGAGCTACGCCGCGTTCAACAGCACCCTCGGCACGCTGCTCGACTCCGAGGTCCAGAAGAACTGGTTCTACGCCTCGACCCGGGCCTATCCCTCGACCCTCGCCGGCGCCTTCGACAGCCAGAGGATCCCGGTCGACGTCTACACCTCGCTGGTGCGCGACGTGCGCGCCAACCTGCCGATACTGTACCGCGCCATCGAGCTCCGCGGCCGTATTCTCGGGCTCGAGGAGCAGGGCTACCACGACATCTACGTGTCGATCGTGCCCGAGGTCGACATGAGCTATGACTACGACGCCAGCGCCGACATCCTCGCCGCCGCCCTGGCGCCTCTGGGCGACGACTACGTCGCGAAGATGCGCGAGGGTCTCGCCGGCTGGGTGGACGTCGCGCCGCGCGACGGCAAGCAGACCGGCGCCTACTCCAACGGCATCTGGTACGACGGCCACCCCTGGGTGCTGATGAACTGGGACGGCGGCTACGACTCACTGTCGACGCTGGCCCATGAGTTCGGCCACGCCATGCACTCTTACCTGTCGAACGCCCACCAGCCCTTCCCGACCGCCCGCTACTCGGGCATGCTCGCCGAGATCGCCGCGACCTTCAACGAGGTACTGCTCAAGGAGCAGCTCCTGGCCACCACCGAGGATCCCCAGATCCGCCTCTTCCTGCTCGGCGAGTACCTCGAGCGGGTCCGCCAGACGGTCTTCCGCCAGGCGATGTTCGCCGAGTTCCAGCTCGAGATGCACCGCCGGGTCGAACAGGGCGAGACCCTCACCGGCGAGAGTCTCTCCGCGCTCTACCTGCAGTTGCTCAAGGACTACCACGGTCACGACCAGGGTGTGATGACCATCGACGACCTCTACGGCGCCGAGTGGAGCTACATCCCGCACTTCTACATGGGCTACTACGTCTACCAGTACGCCACCGGTCTGGTGTCCGCCACGGCCCTTGCCGAGAACGTGCTCGCGGGCGCCGACGGCGCGGTCGAGCGCTACCACGGTATGCTCAGGGCCGGCGGCTCCGACTACCCGGTCGACATCCTCCGGCGTGCCGGCTGCGACCTCACCTCGCCCGAGCCCTTCGCCATCACCATGCGGGCGATGGAGCGGACCATGGACCAGATCGAGGAACTGCTGGCCGCCCGCGAGGCCGCGCGGGGCTGAGCGGGGCGGTCGCCCGCGTTCAGTACCCGCCGTCGAGCCACGCCAGGTGGACCCGGTAGGCGGCGGCCCAGGATTCGCCGTCGGTCGGCGGCGCCGCAGCCGGCAGCGAGCACGGGCACGCCGCCGTGGCCTGGGTGACGGAGACGGAACGCAGTCGTTCGAGAAGGGGCGCCACGTCCTCGACCGCACGTCGGTCGTCGGCGCGCATCTCGCGAAGATGTCGCATCGCTTCGCGGTGCAGAGTGCGCATCTCCTCGGACGGGAAGTCCTCCGGTCTGAGCCTTTGCCCGACGTGCGCCGCCGGCATGAGCGAGCGCACCTCGACGCCGGCCGCACGCGCCTCCAGGAGGCACCGATACAGGCGGACCCGACAGGCGAGGCGACGGCCGAGCTCGGGCGGCAACTGTGGCAACAGCGTGATCGACTCCTCCACCGCCGACCGGCGCACGGCCGGCCCCTGAGCCAGATCCTGCCCGCTGACGGTCCGTCGTCCGAAGCCTGTCCACCAGTCGAGCACCGTCGGCGCGAGCACCGGCTCGGCGCCGCCCTCGAGGACATTCTGGCGCTGGTCGTCGTAGGCCGAAAGCAGCAGCAGGTCGAACACCGCGGCGCGAGCCGCGGAGTCCACCTCGCGCCACCAGCCGACGTCGAACCCGAGCACCACGCCGCCGCCGTACAGCGGGGTCCCGAGCTCGGCAGCGCCGTGGCGCCCGACACCGGCTGACGAGGCGCGGTGTCCATAGGGCTGTCGGCTCCTGGCCAGCGGCACGAACAGCGACAGGTCCACCGGGTAGAGATGGCTCTCGAGGTCCTCGATCATGAGCATGGGCACGCGCGCGAGCCCGCCGGCGCGGGTGGCGGACAGCAGCTCGTGAATCACCTGCAGGTTACCCAACTGGTCGCCCGACCAGTCATGGCTGATGACCAGGTCGGTCTCTGTCAGCTGGCCCGGCTCGATCAGGCTCGGGGCGGCCCCGTCATCGGACGGGGCACGCACCACCAGCTCCAGGGTCACCGGCCGGCCGGCGAGCCTGAAGGTCCACTGCCGACGGCCGCCGCTCGGAGCGATCGGCTCCGAGGCGGAGAGCTCGGTCACCACCCGCGCACGCTCGCACCGCTCGAGGATCGCGTGCAGTCCTTCCTGGACGGTCGGGTCGAGCTCGGTGAAGACCAGCGAGCACGGGGTCCCTGTCGGCAGCGCGGCGCACGCCGCCAGGGGTGCGATGTGGCTGCCGGAGGCGAGGTAGAGGATGCGGGTCGGTCGCCTCTGCTCTGGCAGGGCCTGTACCAGCTCGAACATCGCCCGGTGGTTGCGGATCGAGTGGCGAAGCGAGAGCACCTGGGGAGAGCTGGACGAAGCCTCGAGCTCGGCCGCAAGAGCACCGAAGACGGAGGCGACCGCGGTGACGGGGGCCCCGGCCGAAATGGCCGCGGCGAGCACGACAGCGATCGGCCGGGACTGCCGGCTCACGTGGTCGGCTCGCGGGTGGCGCGGCGCAGCTTGTCGAGCCGGTCACGCTCGACGTAGACCTCGGGGCTCGCCGCCAGGGCCTGCTCGAGGTAATCGAGAGCGGCGGAGATCTCCCCTGCTGCCTCTGCATGGTCGGCGAGAGCGACCCGGCCGACCGCGTACAGCGGGTCGGCGGCGGGAATCGCCGCCAGCAGGCTCCCGGCATCCTCGACCCGGCCGAGGCCGAGCAGCAGCTCGCCGAGGGTGAGGCGGGTCAGGTTGAGGTTTCCCGGGGTGTCCTCGCCCTTCTCGAGGTGCTGCTCGAGCAGCGGTACGAAGGCCGGGTCGGCGTTCTCGCGGATCCGGCGAAGGGTGAGCTTGCGCAGGATGAAGTCGTCGGCGACGAGCAGTCTCGGCCACTCCCCCATGGCGGCGGCGCCGAGCCTGGAGAGCAGCCCGAGACCGGCGTAGCGGATCTCGAGACGGTGGCGTCCGAGCACCTGGTCGGCGATCGCCGATCCTGTCACGGGGCGCACCCCCAACTCCACCTTT
>CAZKKP010000045.1:7197-9439 GCA_964553295.1 uncultured Thermoanaerobaculia bacterium
GTCGGCGATCGCCGATGCCTCCGCCGGCGTGGCGACGAAGGCGAGCAGCGCCATGCGCAGCTCGACCTCGCGGTCGGTCGCCTCGTCGAGACCTTCGACCAGCGGTCCAGGCGCCATCAGGTCCAGGTACGCGGGCTCAGCGAGCAGCTCCGGCAGCGGCCCCAGCGTCGCCCAACGGTAGCGCGGGCAGCCGGCCTCGACTCCCTTGGCGAAGGCCGCCGCCGCCTGGACGTGTCGACCGGTTCCGGCCTCCGCCACGCCCTCGAGCTCGCGCAGCTCGCAGGGCTGGGGAAACGCCTCGGTGGCGGCGGCGCTCGCCGATCGTGCCTCCTGCCAGCGGTCGAGCGATGACAGGAAGTTGATCAGGTCGGCGTGTGCCTGCACCGTAGCCGCGCGCTCGACGCTCTCGCGCAGGACCGTCTCGGCCTCCTCCAGACGGCCCGCCCGCCACAGCGCCGTTCCGAGCAGGTGGGCGATCTCCGGCGTCCATCCCTCGCGGTCGAGAAGCGTCACGTACAACCCGGCCGCGATGTCCGGGTTGCCTTCCCGGTACTCCAGTGCGGCGACCCGCCGCACCAGGTCGAGGTCGTCGGGGCTCGCCGCCAGGTCACGGCGGCAGGCATCGAGCGCGGCGAACACGTCGTCGCCGACGAGAAGCTCGACGCAGCTGCCGACCGCGCCTGCCGGCTGCGCCACCACCTCGTCAGACGCTGCTGAGGCCGCGGTTCCCGCTCCGACCGTACCAAGGGCGAAGACCATCGAGATGACCAGCCAGAACGCCTGCGAACGCACCATCCTGCACCCCCCGGTCGAGACTCGGATCATGTCCCGCAGGCTACCACACGCCCTCGCCCCCCTCCGCCCCGGTTCGCCGGCTGCCGGCGAGGAGGCGCTGGTAGGCGCCGGCGACCTCGGCGCCGCTGCCCTCGGCGTGCACCCGGCCACCCTCGAGCAGCACCGCCCGGTCGCAGAGCCCGGCGACGTCGCTCGCCTGGTGGCTGACGATGACGATGGTCTTGCCCTCGGCCCGCAGCTCGCCGAAGCGCTCCCGGCAGCGGCGCTGGAACTCGGCATCGCCGACCGCGTAGATCTCGTCGAGCACGAGCACCTCCCGGACCGCGAGAAAGGCGACGGCGAAGGCGAGCCGCGCCGCCATGCCGCTCGAGTAGTGGCGCAGCTCGAGATGGGCGAAGCGCTCGAGGCCGGCAAAGGCGAGGATCGCCGGCGTCCGGGCCGTCAGCTCCCGCAGGCTCAGCCCCATGACGGTGCCCACCAGCTGGATGTTGTCGACCGCGTCGAGGTCGCTGTTCCAGCCAACGCCGAGCTCGAGGATCGGCGTGATCGACGCGTGCGCCCGGACCTCGCCGGCGTCGGCCCGGTAGATCCCCGCGATGATCTTCAGCAGCGTGCTCTTGCCGCAGCCGTTGCGGCCCATGATGCCGAAGGTCTCGCCCCGCTCCACCGAAAAGGTGACGCCGTCGAGCACCTGCAGCGCCTCGACCTCGGCCGGCCGGAGCAGCCCGAGCACGTGCTCGCGCACCGTCCGCCGGCGCACGCTCGGAATCAGGAACCGTTTGGTGACGCCTTCCACTTCGAGCACCGGCATGGCTCAGAGTTCCTCGACCGCCCGCGGCACGAAGCGGCGATAGAGCCAGATTCCGACGGCCAGCGCGGCGGCCGCCGAGGCGACCAGCAGCAGATGCGCCTTGAGGCTCGGGACCTCGCCGTTGACGAGCACCATGCGGATGAACTGGATGACCGGCGTCGGCGGCCACAGGTAGAGGTAGATGTGGTACTTCTCGGGCAGGATTTCGAGGGGGTAGATGATCGGTGCGACGAAGAAACCCGCCTGCAGCGCCAGGTCCCACACCTGGTTGAGGTCGCGGTAGCACAGGTAGAGCACGCTCGAGGCCAGCGAGAAGCCCACGATGATGACCAGGAAGAGCAGCAGGTAGAGCAGGAAGAGCCCGAGCTGGACCGGTCCGAGGGTGTCCCGGGTGAGCGCGACGTAGCTGGTCACCACCACCGAGAACAGCGTCACCGTTACGATCGCGTTGGACGACGACGCCAGCACCAGGATCCAGCGCGGGAAGCTCGCCTTGGTGAGCAGGAAGCTCTTGGCGTGGAGCGAGCCCATGCCCGAGCGGGTGGCCTCGGCGAAGAAGTCCCAGACGAAGAGGCCGATGATCAGGTTGATCGGGTAGTCGCGGTCCATGGAGAAGATGAGCGAGAACACCCCGAG
>CAZKKP010000045.1:9449-11668 GCA_964553295.1 uncultured Thermoanaerobaculia bacterium
GAGCAGCACCAGGAACATCATCGCCGGCTTGAGCAGCGCCCACAGGTAGCCGCCGAAGGTGCCGTGGTACCGCGTCTTGAAGTCGGTGCGGACGAGGGTCCAGATGAGCCCCGGGAGGTCGGCCCCCGCCGCCGCCGTCATGCTCGTCTCCGGTTCGTGGTCACGGTGTGCCGGTGTACCACAGGCGCCCGCCGGCGGCAACGCAAACCCGGCGCCCGGCGCGAGATCGACCCGCGCGATCGGCTCAGCGCAGGCGCTCGTAACACTCGCGCGGAGTCACGATCGAGGCATCGCTGAACGAGCCGAGCACCAGCAGGTCACTGTCGCCGCTGACGAGAAGCTCGGCGGCGCCGGCCAGGACGGTCCCGAGCACGGGGAGGTCGTCCGGATCCCGACAGCGGTCCGCCTCCACGGGAGCGGGCTCGACGAGCTCGACGTGCTCCCGCAGAAAGCCGAGTTGAACCACAGAGGCACAGAGGCACAGAGGAGCGGCGCGAATCCTGCGACGACGTGCCACGAGTTGTTCCAAGAGTTCTTTGGGTGGGTCTCTGCAAGGAAACTCTGGCAGGACGGATGCACCTCCGACCCTGAAGTCGTGCCCGTGAGGGCAAAGGGCAGCAGAGCCGAAGCTCAGCCTCCTCCTCTGCGTTCCTCTGCTTGTGGGCGTCCTCTGCGTCCTCTGCGTTCAAGAATGCGACCCGCGTCGGACCACCGCCGCCGAAGCGTGCCCGACTCCACGCGCGCCACGACCCAAACCGTTGCGAGTTGGTGAGTTGGTGAGTTGGTGAGTTGATGGTATCCTGGGCTGACTCGACCAGCGGAGCCCGCAAGGAGGCCGCACATGGCACGACTGACCATCACCCTTTCGGAGACCCGTCATCGGGCGCTCAAGGAGGCGGCGGTGCGGCGCGGCATGACCATCGGTGAGGTGGTCGAGGAGAGTCTCGAGCTGGCCGGGGTCAAGTCCCACGCCGAGGCTCGTGAGCTGGTGGCGCGAGCGCGGGAGCGGGCCGCCATGGCGGAGGGCGAGGCCCTCGAGCTTGCGACGTGCGAGACCCGCCGCGCTCGCCGGCGGTGACGACGTGCCCGTCGTCGTCGACACCAACATCGTCGTCGCCGGGCTGCTGACGAGCGATCCCGGCAGCCCGACCGCTCGCATTCTCGACGGGATGCTCGACGGAGCGGTCCACTTCGTGGTCTCGGTGGACCTCCTGGCGGAGTACCGCACGGTGCTGCTGCGCCCGGCCGTCATGCAGCGGCACGGCCTGAGCGCCGAGGAGGTCGACGAGCTGCTCGAGCATCTCGCCCAGCTGGCCGCAGTTCGCCAAGCGGTCGAGCCGCCGGAACAGCCCCCCGATCCCGGCGACCTGCACCTCTGGGCACTGCTCGCCGCGACGCCCGGCGCTGCGCTCGTCACCGGCGACCGGGAGCTCCTGGAACACCCGCCGTCCTTCGCCCGAGTGGTGTCCGCCACCGACTTCGTCGTTCTCCCGGAGGGCTTACCCGCGTCGGACCAGCGCCGCCGAAGCGTGCCCGACTCCACACGCGCCACGCCCCGGCCGGCGACGCGGTAGACTGGCGGCGCCTCATGCTGGGAGTCGACCCGTGAGCGGATGGCGTTCGCTGCTGCCTCGCCTTGTCCTGTTGGCCGCCGGTTGCACGGTCGCGCTGGTTGCCGGCGAGCTGGTGCTGACGGTGTGGTCGAGGACCCGGCCGGCGGCGGCGCCGGTGGTGGCGCCGCTCGAGCAGGCGGCGCGATCGGTCTACCACTCGAGCCCCTGGGCGCTGCGGCTGCCCGAACGCACCGTCGACCTTCCGGCCATGATAGAAGCCTTCTCCTTCGAGCCCACCTTCCGGGCGGCCGCCAACTCGCACGGCTTCCGCACCCCCGAGTACACCGTCGCCCGGCCGCCAGCGACGTTCCGCGTGGTGGTCGTCGGCGACTCGATCACCTGGGGCCAGGGCGTCGAGCTGGCGGAGACCTTCCCCGAGCGGCTCGAAAATGTGCTCGCGCCAGATCTGGCGGCTCGCGGTCTCGCGCTCGAGGTCATCGCCCTCGGGGTGTGCGGCAGCCGGCTGGTGGACAACGCCCTCCGCCTGAGGGCTCACGCCGCGGCGCTTGATCCTGATCTGGTGGTGCTGCAGCACTTCCCCAACGACGTCGAGTACCGCACCCGCTACCGGCGACCGGAGCTGCTGGCGGAGCTGGGGGAGAGCTT
>CAZKKP010000045.1:11678-14881 GCA_964553295.1 uncultured Thermoanaerobaculia bacterium
TTCCTGCGGGCGCTGCGGGCGGGGCTCGAGCGCACCGCCTACTGGGACGAGCTGCGCGACTGGGCGAGGCCGTCGTCGGACGGCTGGCAGGTGTTCGCCGCCGCCGCCGCCGAGACCGCCCGCTGGCGCGAGGCCAGCGGCGTGCCGGTGGTGGTGCTCGCCTTCCCGCCCTCGGACCTGCGCGAAAACGGCGGCAACTTCGACGAGTACCGCGAGCTCGAGGCATTCAGCGACGTCCTCGGGCCGCCCCTCGCGGAGATGCGACGGCTGGGGTTGCCGGTGCTCGACCTCGTCGAGCCGCTGCGCCGGGGCGCCGGGCGGAGTTACCTGTGCGTCTCCCCCGCCGACGGCCACCCCAATCCGCTCGCGCACTCGATCGTGGCCCGCGCGCTGGCGGACTTCCTCGAGGCGCGCGGGATGCTCCCCCGAGGCCCCGACGACGTCGGTCCCGAGGGCGCGAGTTTCGCCCGCGAGCGGCCGCTGCGCACGCGAGCCGCCGAGAGCTGGACCGAGCTCAACCGCGACTATTCCCGCCAGCGCGAGCTCTTCGACGCCCTGCTCGAGGTCCTGCCGGAGGACCCGTGGACGCTCGCCCAGGCCGCCCACCACGCCCAGCAGAGCGGCGACGGCGAGCGCGCCTGCGCGCTCTACGACCGCCAGCTCGCGCTGGCCCCCGAGCTCGCCGCGCCGTGGTACCACCAGTCGCTGTGCACGACCGATCCGGCCGCTCGCCGGGCGTTGCTCGAGCACATGCTCGAGGTCGTGCCGGACCACGCCCCCACCGTCGAGGAGCTGCTCCTCCTCGCCATCGCCGAGAACCGCCGCGACGACGCCTGCCGCCTCGCCGTCGAGCTCGGCGAGTTCGCCCGCTACCCCGAGCAGCTCGACCGCGCCCACCAGCGCTTCGAAGAGCAGCACTGCAGCGAGATCGGCCTGGACTTCTGGCGCTGACCATCCTCATGTACTTGGATCGTTTACTCAGATTCGCGGAGCGAATCTGATGTCGCGCACCGTGACCGGGTTACGCTACACTCCCCCCACGTCATGCGCATCGCCCTGGTCTCCTTCGAGTACCCACCGTTTCACGGTGGCGGCATCGGGACCTATGCGGGGATAATGAGCCGCCTCCTGGCGCGCGCGGGGCACGAGGTGCACGTCGTCGCCAACGGCTTCAACGGCGAGTTCGGCGGCGACGACCCGGCGGCGGGGGTCGAAGGTCTGACGTTGCACCGGCTGCATGCCCTCGACCGAAACTACCAGCCGGTGGCCCCCCACGACCGGCCCGACGATCCTCTGGGCGTCATCTGCCGCCGCCTCGAGAAGGCCCTCTACTGGTCGGTGCTGGTCGCCGACGAGCTCGAGCGCTTGCACCGCGAGGCCAATCTCGACGTCGTCGAGTTCCCCGAGTGCTTCGCCGAGGGGTTCACCGCCCTGCGCCGGCGCGCCGCCAGGCTCGGCTTCGGCGGCCTCGCGATGTGCGTCCACCTGCACACGCCGATCCGGGACCACACCGAGCTCAACCTCGGACGCACCTGGGAGCCCTGGTTCCGGCGCCGGGTCGAAATGGAGGAGTTCTGCATCCGGGCCGCCGACCGGCTGAGTTCGCCGAGCCGGTCGCTGGCCGGCATCGTCGCCGACCGCCTGCGCCTCGACCCGAGCCGCCATCCCTGCGACGTCATCCCCTACGCCATGGACTTCGACGAGGCGCGGCCGTCCAACGGTGTCGGCGCCGGCGAGACACCGAGCCTGCTCTTCGTCGGCCGGCTCGAGCCGCGTAAGGGGGTCGTCGAGCTGGTCGATGCCGCTGTCCGCGTGATGCGCGACCATCCCTCCGTGACCGTCCACCTGCTCGGCCGCGACTGCGCGGCCGGCGCGCTTCCCGGCTCGATGGTCGAGCACCTCAGGCGGCGCATCCCGGCCGAGCTGACGCCGCGCTTCGACTTCAAGGGGCTGCGACCCCGGGCCGAGGTGCTCAGTCGCTACCGCGCGGCCACCGCCTGCGTCTTCGCCGCCCCCTGGGACAACTACCCCTTCACCTGCTGCGAGGCGATGGCCTCGGCCGCCGCGGTAGTGGTCAGCGACGCCGGCGGCATGGCCGAGCTGGTGGAGCACGATCGCTCCGGGCTGCTGTTCCCCGCGGGGGACGTCGAGGCGCTGGCCGCGGCGATCCGACGCCTGCTCGGCCAGCCCGAGCTCGGGCGGCGGCTGCGACGGGCCGCCGTCGAGCGCGTCCGCGCGGTGTGCGATCCGCGGGCCGTGGTCGAGCAGCGCCTCGAGCACTACCGCCAAGCGATCTCCGCCGCAAGAACCCGCGATCGGCCGCGGCACGCCGGGGCGGCGTGATGGCCGGCGACCCTCTGTCCGATGCCCGCCGCCTCGTCGCCGAGGACCTCGCCGAGGTCGAGCGCCTGCTGGTCGCAGCCCTCACCACCCGGGTGCCGCCCCTCGATGCGGGCGCCGGCCACCTGCTCGGCTCCGGCGGCAAGCGCGTCCGGGCCCTGCTCACCGTGCTCGCGGGCCAGGCCGCCGGCGTGCCGACCTCATGGGCACGACGCCTCGCCGCCGCCGCCGAGCTGACCCACGCGGCCTCCCTGTGCCACGACGACGTCCTCGACCGGGGCGAGCTGCGCCGCGGCCGGGCCACGGTCAGGGTCCGCTTCGGGGACGCCATGTCGATCCTGCTCGGCGACCTCTGTCTGGTGCAGGCCTTCGCCCTGCTCGCCGAGCCCGAGCTGACGCCGGCCTCGGCCTCCCTGGCCCGGGCGGTGGTCGCGATGGCCGAAGGCGAGGTGGTCCAGGCCTCCCGGGCCGGCCGGGTCGACCTCGGCGCCGCCGAGTATCTCGAGGTCGCCGATGCCAAGACCGGCGCC
This sequence comes from uncultured Thermoanaerobaculia bacterium, assembly GCA_964553295.1. Classification (GTDB taxonomy): domain Bacteria; phylum Acidobacteriota; class Thermoanaerobaculia; order Thermoanaerobaculales; family Sulfomarinibacteraceae; genus CAZKKP01. The sequence continues at coordinate 14,549 of CAZKKP010000045.1, forward strand.
CTGCTGTGCTGGTGCGCCACCCTCGGCGGGCTCGCCCCGGCCGCGCTTCGCCACGCCCTCGACGACTACGGCCGCGCCCTCGGCCGGGTCTACCAGATCGTCGACGACGTCCTCGACCTCTCGAGCGGCGGGCTGTCGGGCAAGCTCGCCGGCCAGGACCTCCGCGGCGGCACCACCACCCTGCCGGTGCTGCTCGCCGCCGCCGACAGCTCCGAGGTCCGCGAGCAGCTGCGCTGGCTCGATGCCGGGGTCCCGGACCTGGAGGCCGCCGACGCCCTGGTCGAGGCGCTGCGCGCGCGCGGCGCGCTCCAGCAGGCGCGCCAGCTCGCCCAC
>CAZKKP010000046.1:0-2563 GCA_964553295.1 uncultured Thermoanaerobaculia bacterium
GCCAGACGCAGGCTCTGGTCGACCGCGGACGCGGTCGCCTGGAGGCGCCCGCCGATCTCGGCCACCACCACCCGCCGGCCGCCGCGCCGAAGCGGTCTGCGCCACCGCCAGAGCTCGAGGGCCCCCTCGGGGGCTGGCCCGTCGAGGGACGCCGCAGCCGGCTCTTCCCCGGGGGCGAGAGCTCGCACGCCGATCTCGCACCCGCTGCTCACCGGACGAAGCTCCAGTCGTGCGGCACGTCGAGCAGCGCCGGCGCCCAGCCGTCGACGACGGCCTCGACCTTCTCGCTGGCGATCGCCTGGTCCCAGATGTGCAACCCCGACTCGTCGAACAGGTAGCCGGTGACGGCGTAGGCGCCCTGGGCGACGGGGACCGCCCGGAAGATCACGCGGGTGGTGTGCTCGCCGGCGCCCTTGAGCGCCGGCCGGCCCTCGAGGAAGGTCGCGACGCCGAGCAGCCGCGAGCCGTCGCCGCGGTCGAGCGAGCAGCCGACGTGCACCGCGAGGCCGGGGTCGACGATCTCCCAGTCGATCTCCACCGTGAGATCCTCGCCGGGCCGCAGTCGGGGCGGCTCGCCCGCGGCGCCCGGCAGCGCCCGCAGGCCGCGGATCCGGGCCTTGCGGCCGGGCGCCGGCGTCTCCCCGGCGAGCGACCCTCCTTCGCCGTCCGCTTCCAGTCGGCGCTTCTCCCGTGTGACCAGGTACTCCTCGTAGGCGTTGACCACCTCGGCCGCCGGCCCGAGCCGCTCGGCCCGGCCGTTCTTCAGCCACAGCACCCTGTCGCAGAACGTCGACACCAGGTGCATCGAGTGCGAGCAGAAGAGGATGGTCGTCCCCCGCTCCTTGATCGCCAGGATGGCGTCGACGCACTTCTTCTGGAAGTAGCCGTCACCCACCGCGAGGGCCTCGTCGACCACCAGCACCTCGGGCTCGACGTGGGTCGCCACCGCGAAGGCGAGGCGCATGGTCATCCCGGTGGAGTAGCTCTTGATCGGGTTGTCGATGAACGAGCCGAGCTCGGCGAAGGCGACGACCCGCTCCAGTCGGTCGAGCATCTGGGCGCGGTCGAGGCCCATCATGGCGCCGTACAGCACGGCGTTGTCGCGCCCGGAGAACTCCGGGTGGAAGGCGGCGCCGAGCTCGAGGATCGCGGCGACGTTGCCGGTCACCGCCACCCGGCCGGCAGTGGGCCGGGTGGTGCCGGCGATGAGCTTGAGCAGGGTCGACTTGCCGGCGCCGTTCTCGCCGATCACGCCGAGGGCCGCGCTCGGAGGCACGGTGAAGCTGACGTCCTCGAGGGCGCGGAAGTCGAGATGCCGGCTGCTGCCGACGAGCACCCTCTTCAGGCGCTCCGAGGGCGAGGCGTACAGTCGGTACCACTTGTGGACGCGGTCCACGACGACGGCATCGGCGAAGCCCTCGGCAGCCATGGCCGGTGAGAAGATAGCACAGCGGGCGAAGGGTGGCGGCGAACTGGCACGGCGGTTGCTTTATACTTCGCGCTGCAACCCGGGGCGTGCCGCATTGGCACCCCCTCAAGGGAGATCCGCTCGATGTCGAAACCGCACACCATGCTCGCCCTGACCGCCCTGTCCGCCCTGCTCGCGACAGGCGCCCCGATTGCCAATGCCACGACCCCGTCCGCCGAGGCGGTGGTCGCCGGCATGGTCCGCGCCGCCGGCGGCGCCGACGCCTACGCCGCCCTCGGGGTCCTCAAGCTCGAGGTGAGCGAGGAGGAGACCCTGTCCGACGGCACGGTGAAGCGCACCGCGTTCGTCGGCTACGCCGACTGCATGAGCCCGGACAGCCTGCGCCTCGAGCTTCCCGGCGACGTCGTGCTGGCCAAGACCCCGCGCGGCGCCTGGGCGAAGGTGAAGGGCGAGGTCGACGGTCGCCCGCAGTCGCCACGCATGGCGGCCGGGACCTTGAACTCGAAGCTCTTCCCGATCATGCTCCCGTTCAGCCTCGAGGCGAGCGGCGTCGAGCTCGGCACGGTCGAGGCGGCAACCTTCGAGGGCACGCCGTCCTGGCGCCTCGAGGTGCGGTTCCGGCAGGGTTTCTTCATCGCCCCGAGCATGTCCGGATCCTGGCACGTCCACGCCGAGCGGGCCAGCGGCCGGCTGCTCGCCGCGGAGTTCCTGCCGCCGCCGCAGTTCCGCAGCGTCGCCGACGAGGGCGTCCGCTACCGCGCCCTCAAGACGGGCACGCTGGGCGGCGTCACGCTGCCCGAGCAGCTGCTGCTCGACGGCATCGACTTCGACGGCCGCGCCAACGGCCACGTCCGGTTGACCCGGGTCGCGAGCTCGGTGCACGGCGACTTCGACCCGACGCTGTTCATGGACCCGCGGGAGCTGGACGCCCTCGACAGGGGCACGGTGGCGCCGCCGTCGACCCACTCCTGACCCGGTCAACTCGTCAGAAGAGGTCGCTGTCGCCCTCGGTGAAGTAGAGTGACCGCCCAAGGGCGGCGACACCGTAGGCCGGGTCGAAGACCTTGAAGGTGGGAGCAAGGCCGTTCGGCTCGGGCGCCCGGACGAACCCGAGGGCCTCCAGCCGGTCCGACA
>CAZKKP010000046.1:2573-8027 GCA_964553295.1 uncultured Thermoanaerobaculia bacterium
GCCGACCCACCAGGCCGGGTGGGGAGCGAGCCAGCCGACGACCCTGGCGACCTCCTCGTGGTCGCGGACGACCCTGTCGAGCAGGATCGCCGTCGCCTCGGGGAGATCGGGACGGAAGAGCGCGTCGCCCCAGCGCAGCGTCCCCTCGTCGCGGCGGAAGACCGCCCAGCCGACCAGCTCGCTTCGCCGGCGGACCTCGAAGAGCTCGACCTCCTGATCGGGGAGCTCCAGGTAGCGCCAGCGAATCCAGGTCGAGTCCCGGCGCACCAGGAAACCGTAGGCCGGCGCGACCTCCTCGAGGAGCCGGTCGTGCTCCGGGCCCACTGTGCGCACCCGGGCGACCCGCCAGCCCCGCAGGCGATCGCCGAGCCGCCGCCCGAGCGACCGTCTCAGCCGCCCCGCCGGCGCCGACGCCAGCTCGACCTCCTGCAGGTACTCGTAGCCGAGGTAGCGCTCGCCGATGGCCCGGATCTTGCCGGTGTTGAAGCCATAGATGAAGGGCACCTTGCCGAGGCAGAAGCGGTCGTAGTAGTAGTGCACGAGGCGGCTGAGCAGGCCGGTGGGACCCAGGCCGGTGCGCCGGTACGCGGGGTGGGTCATGGTGTCGCCGACCTGCATCGACTCACAGTCGGCAAGCTCCGGCACGGTCGAGCGAAAGCACACCGGATAGGCGGCGTAGTGGGCGGCGAGGTCGCCGTTGGGCGCGTTCGCGACCGCGATGCGCAGGGCGCCGAGTGGGTGGTCGCGGTACTTCCAGGCCCAGTGCTCGAGGCTCCGGCGGTGGAAGAAGAGGCCCTCGAAGACGGGCAGAATGCGGTGCTCGTCACCTTCCCGGTAGCTGCGCAGCCGGATCTCGTCTCGCCGACATGACCAGACCGTGTAGCCCTCGTCGCCGGCCGCCGCCGCCGCGGCCCGCTGGCGAAGCCGGCCGGCAACCTCTTCGACCCACTTCTGACCGTCGGCGCCGAGCAGACCCTCGACCTGCCGGCGACGGCTCTCGAGGCGGGCCAGCCAGCGTTCGGCCGTCGGCGCCACGGCCTCTCCGAGCTCGAGACGCTCGAGCACGACGAAGCCGGCCTCGGCCGCCATCACTGCGACCTCGGTGGCGCCTGGCAGCCTCCCCGCCGCGCTCGGCAGCTTGGCGGTTCGCGCGGCGAGCACCAGCCGCCCCTGGGGCGCCAGCACACCGGCCGCGCGCTCCACGACCCGGTCGAGGGCGCCCGATGCGGCGCCCGGCTCGAGGGCGAGCACGGCGTCGACCGTCCCGACAGCCTCGCCGTCAGCCGCCCAGGAGGCCGCAAAGGCGACCCGCGGCCCAGCGAAACGCTGCTGCGCGTAGGCCACACGGCCGGGCGAACCGTTGACGCCGAGCACCCGGTAACCGCGTCCGGCGAGCCATGCCGCCGGCGCCCCGAGGCCCCAGCCGCTCACCAGCAGGACCGCGGGGGGCTCGGGCAGCAGCCCGGCCAGGCACTCGAGAAGGCACTCCTGGGCCGCCTCGAGGGGCAGCCCCGGCCGGTCCTCCGGCCACATGCCGGAGAGCAGCTGGTCACCGTCCACCGCCGACCGCAGCACCGCCTCGGCGGGGTCGAGCGCGGCCACCCAGGCCGGAACGCTGGCGGCCGGTCGAGAGAGATCATGGTCGCTCATCGGCCCTCCAGAGAACTCTCGCGGCGCCGGCGACGCGCCGCCGGGACGAGAACGGGGGCGGCCACCGCCGCCCCCGTACCATAGCGCAGCTCGCGACGGTCGCTACCGGTCCGCCGCCGGGTCGAGGACCGCCGGGATGAAGATCGGGTCCTGGGTGCGGTTGTCGATCTCGGAGACATAGACCACCGCCGGCCCGCCGGCCAGGACCTCGACCTCGAGGGAGCCCTCCATGTCGACGTCGCCCAGGCCGACGAGCTGGAAGAGGTTGGGCTGACGCGACTGGCCCGGCTCGACGAACCAGCTGTCGCGCTGCCCGGCCACCGTGCCGTCCGCGGCGTAGACCGTGACCCTCAGGGACAGCCACTGGTCAAGGTTGGTATTGACGACGCCGAGGTTGGTGCGGAAGCCGAGGTCCGACCGGGAGGAGTTCGCCACCCCGGGCACGAAGGCGACGCCCCCCTCGGGAATGAGGTTCCCCTCGCCGAAGGCGAGCAGGCTCTGGCCGAAGGTGCCGCCGGCCAGGTCCAGGTTGTAGGTCCTGGCCGCGATCCGCGGCACCGGGTTGCCGTCGAGGCTGCGCAGCTTGAAGTAGCCCTTGGACTCGACCTCGCCGAGCATGAACTGGAGGATGTCGACGAAGAAGAACGACTCTCCGGGCTGGATGCCGAGGAACTCCAGGCCGCGATGCACACCCCCGACGGTCTCCGGGTAGTAGTCCAGGCGTGAGGTCTGCGGCCCGTCCGAGGCGTTGAAGAAGGTCGCGTCGCTGCGCCACTGGGAGTCGTTGAGGCCGGACAGGTGGGCGACGCCGGGCAGCCACAGGGTCATGTCCTCGCCGACCGTCGGCGCCAGGTAGACCGGGTCGCCGGTCAGGTTGTCGACCACCGAGGCATAGCCGGTGACGTCGGCGCCGCCGGTCTCGACCTGCGCCGCGAAGACGTTGAGGTCGGTGAAGATGTTGGCCCGCTCGGCGACCCTGAGCACCTGGCGGGTGCTGTAGGCCGGCACCATCGGGTAGACCGGGTCGCCGATCGGCTCGCCACGCTCGTCGAGGAGCTGCACCTGGAGGGTCACCTCCTGGCCGCTGAAGTTGGCGAAGCCGAGGTTGGTCCGGTAGTAGAGGTTGTGCGCCAGCCCGGTGAGGTACATCCGGTGGCCCTGGGCAGGCAGCACCGGCACCGCCGGCACGTACTGGCCGAAAGTGCCGTGTGGGGTGTCGTTGTAGGTCCGCGACATGATCATCGGCAGGCAGCCCTCGGGACCGTCGAAGTTGATCCGCAACGAGCCCTTCTTGTCGTCGCCGGCAATACCCGGGAAGACCTCCACCACGTCGTCGAACAGCTCGGTGCCGTTCGGCGGCAGAGTGAAATCCAGCGTGAGGTGGAACGTACCGTTGTTGTTGGTCGCCTCGGGCAGGTAGCGCATGTCGACCAGGATCGACGTCGAGCAGGGGTTAAAGATGCGCAGGTCGGTCTTCCACAGGGTGTCGTTCTCGCCCCGGGTGTGGACCGCCGAGGGCACGACGAACTCCTCGACCGGCGGGATGAGCGGCGGCAGCACCTCCAGCGTGCGGCTGGCGGTGTTGGCGCCGCCGCAGTTGGCGGTGGTCAGGCTCACCTGGTAGCTGCCCGCCCGGCGCGGCGCCCAGGCGAAGGAAGGCTGGTCGCTGGTGATCTGCTCGACCCCGTCGAGGGTGATGCGCCAGGACCAGCTCTCGGGCGGTCCGGAGGCGGCGGCGGCGGCCTGGCTGACGGCGTGCTGCAGGCCCTGCACGGTGATCGCCCCGGAGCGGGCGTCGCCGGTGTTGGGGTCGACGAGGTAGGCCACGGTACCGTCGCCGCTGCCCGACGACGCGCCGCTGAAGCGGATCCACGCGCGGCTCGAGGTGGCGGTCCAGGTGCAGCTCGGCTGGCTCGCGGTGACCGCGAACGACCCCGTCCCGCCGGAGGCCGGGAAGGGCGGTGCGCTCGCGGGACTCACTCCGTAGCTGCACCCTCCGGTTCCGGAGGCCTGGGTGATGGTGTGCTGCCGGCCCTGCACCGTGATCGAGCCGGAGCGCGCCGCGCCGGGGTTGGCGTCGACGGTGTAGCTGACGGTGCCGGCGCCGGCCCCCGAGCTGCCGCCGGTGAGGTGGACCCATGTGCTGTTGGAGCTGGCGGTCCAGGCGCAGCTCGGCACGTTGGTGGAGACGGAGAACGAGTACGACCCGCCGCTGGCCGGGACCGACGCCGTGGTCGGGCTCACCGCGTAGCTGCAGCTCGTCCCGGCGCAGGATCCGGTCGGCTGGATGGTGATCACGGTCTGGCCGCTGCCGGTCTGGACGCCGTTGAGGTAGGTGGTGACCCGGACCGTGAAGGTGCCGGACGAGGCGTACTTGAAGGTGGTGCCGATGTCACACCACAGGCCGGTGCAGGAGAAGGTCGAATCGCCGTCGCAGCCGGTGGCGCCGAAGGTCCAGTCGGCGCGGTCGATCTCGCCAGTGCCCGCCAGGGAGAAGGTGACCTGCTCGCCGATCTCCGGGGAGCTCGGCGTGTAGCTGATGGTCGCCAGCACCTTGGCGGCGCCCCCCGGCGTCCCCGGCGTGGCGTCGGTGAAGACGACCTCCTGGAGGGCGGGCACCGGGTTCGGCGTGATGGTGAAGGCGGTGGCCGGCGGCTCGAGCACGCACGGGCACTCGCCCTCGGCCTGCACCGCGAGGCGCTGGGTCGAGCTGCGGCCGTCAGCCAGGGTCATGGTGACGAGCTTGGGCCCGCGATCCGGCCAGTTCCAGCGGATGGTCTGGCAGACCTCCGGGGCGAGGCCGGCGCAGTTGAAGATCGGCCCCTCGTCGAGGCAGTTGCGGCCGCCCTGGGAGCCGTCGTCGCCGAAGTTCCAGCGCGCCACCTCGAGCCGCGAGTCGACCGTGAAGGTGACGAACTCGCCCTTGTCCGGGGCCATGTTCGAGGCATCGAACACCGCCGGCAGCACCGGGTACTGGGTCACCGTGAAGGTCTGGCCGGCGATCTGCAGCCGGCCGGTGCGGTTGGCCTGGTAGGGGTTGGGGTCCGCCGCCCACGTGACGCTGCCGGGACCGGTCCCGGCGGCGCCGGCGGTGATCCGCAGCCAGCCGTCCAGGGAGGTCGCGCTCCACTGGCAGCTGCTCGCGGTGGTCACCGCCACCGCGCTGCCGCCGCCGCCGCCCTGCACGATCGCGGTCGTCGGGCTGATGGCGTAGCTGCACGGCGTCGCGCCCGACTGGGTGACGGTGAAGGTCTGGCCGCCGGCGTAGATGTAGCCGGTCCGGGAGCTCGACGAGGTGTTGGTCAGCACCGCGTAGGACACCGTGCCAGGTCCCGAGCCGCTGGTCGAGCCGGCGAGCTCGATGAAGGCACCGTTCTTGGTGGCAGTCCAGCTGCAGCCGCTCTGGGTGTTGACAGTGAAGGTCCCGACGCCACCATCGGGCCCGAAGCTGCGCGAGCTCGGGCTCAGGCTGTAGGTGCACGAGGTGGAGCCGCCGCACGAGCCGGAGCTGGAGACCGTCACCTGGGTGGTGAAGGGGCCGAAGCTCTGGCCGCCCACCACCACCGTCACCGACACGTTCTTGGTGCCCGAGGTGTCGTACTTGTAGCCGGCCCCTCCGCAGTAGGGCTGCGACGTGCAGGTCCAGTCCCGAGGATAGGTGTCCGGATCGCACGAGGTGCCGCCGAAGCTCCAGCTCGCCTGCTCCACCGCCGAGCCCGAAACGCCGTCGATGGTGAAGGTGACGGTCTGGCCGATGTCCGGGGTGCTGTCGTTGACGACGAGGGAAAGCTGCATCGAGCCGTC
>CAZKKP010000046.1:8127-11111 GCA_964553295.1 uncultured Thermoanaerobaculia bacterium
GAGCTGAGCACGTCCCAGTCGTAGCTGAGGACGGCGCCCGAGGCGGCGCTCGAGGCGCTGGTCAGGGTGATCGCCTGGGTGTTGAGCGGGCTCGTCGGCGAGACGGTGAAGTCCGCCGCAACCGAGCTGACCTCGAGCTGGACCTCCGTGGTGTCGTGCTCGTAGCGGCCGTCGGCGTCGGGGTCGCCGCCGCCCGAGGCGGCGTGGGCGTAGTGCACCCGCAGTCGGTGGCTCCACTCGCCGCTCGGCGACAGGGGAAAGCTCACTGCGCCGTTGCCGAGCGGGGTCACCTGGACCGGTCCCTGGGGCCCGCTCACCGTCCACTCGTAGGCGCTTGCGGCGTCGGGGTCGGGCTGCGGCGTGCCCTGGGCGGTCGGCGTGAGGGTCAGGGTGACGCCGGTGATCGGCGCCGCCGGGCTCATCATGACGGTCGTGGCAGGCGTCCGGTTGACCGTGACCTGGGTGCTGGCGAGCTGGCCCGACGGGCACGAGGTGCCGGCGCTGCCGGGGCAGGTGAAGTTGCTGTTGTCCGCCGCGACGTGGGCCCAGTAGGTGGTGGTCAGCCCGAGGTCGAGGGGCATGGTGAAGCTGAAGGTACGGTTCTGCGGGGTGGCCGCGACCATGGCCGCCGAGCTGCCGAACAGCGGCGTCCCGCCCGGGTCGAAGCCCTCGGTGACCCAGACCGCCCGCCGCTCGACGGTGCCCGCCGACGAGTCGGTGGCGGTGGTCACGGTGCCGGGAAAGATCGGCGTCGGCGACATCGTCACCGCGGCGGTCGGGGCGCTCGGGCCGGAGCAGTCGGCGGTGTCGACCACCTGCGCGACCTGGAAGCGCGCCATGTACAGGGCGCCAGCGGACGGGTGGAAGGCGGCGTCGTACTCCTTGCGGCACTCCAGGTTGTTCCAGCTGTTGGCGGGGTCCCAGAAGCCCGGGTCGAGGGGGCCGGCCCAGCCGTCCGGGTTGCTCACGGTGACGCCGGAGATGTCGTAGATCTCCGGGGCGCGGATCGAGCCGATGTAGCCGCCGTAGACCAGGGGCCACTGGATCGCCACCGTCCGGATGTACGGCTGCGTGAGCCCGGGCGGTCCCATCCGGGTCACCAGCCTCGGCGAGGCGACCGTCGCCAGCGGGTTGACCAGGCCCGCGGTGTCGTACAGCTCGAGCCAGCCGCCCCAGGCGCCGGTGCCGCCGGCGGCCACCAGACCCGTCGTCGGGTCGAGGTCGAAGCCCTTGGAGCGCTGCTGCTTGGCCCGGAAGGGGGCGTCGGCGACGTAGCTCAGTCCGATGGCGCCGCCGAAGCTCTGGATCTCGGCGATGTAGACGACGCCGGTCTGGTCGCTGACATACAGGTGCGACGGTCCCACCTTGAAGCCGCCGAGCACCCGGGTCTGGGAAACCCCCGGCACGGTGAAGCAGCCCAGGTGCTGCAGGCTGACCTGACCGCTGTTGGTGACCTCGAACAGCGAGGCGCCGCCGCACAGCCCGGAGAGGTCGTTGGCGAGCACGTAGTGGCGCCCGTTGTGCGCGAACACCATGCCGCCGACCACCGACGAGGCGACCGAGAAGTAGCTCCGGTCGCCGAAGCTCGGCTGCGCGGAGCTGGTGCCGAGGTCGAAGACGACGACGCCCATCTTGTAGTTGGCGATGCCGAAGCGACAGTCGTCGCACACCTCGAAGGACATCAGGTCGTAGTCGGAGTCGCCGATGTTCCCGGGCGAGTAGCTGCTCCTGCCGAGGGAGGCCGGGGAAGTCGGGTTGACCACGTTGTACAGCTCCATCTCGTTGCCCGTGCTCATGAAGAGGAAGCTCTTGCCCGACCACTCGATGACCACCGACTCGAAGGACTTCGAGTTGGCTTCCGGCGGCGGCGGCTCGCCGACGCAGTTGTAGGTCTTCAGGGTGGTCTCGAAGTCGAGGCACTGAGCCCCGGCCGGGGCTGCGCCCAGCGCCATCGCCACGACCAGACCCAGGACGGGCAGACACCACACACCGGTGAGACGAGACATACGCTCCTCCACAGTGTGATGGTACGGCTGGCCGACCCCCAATGTCAAGCGGACACCACGAGTTTACCGGCTCAGTCTCAGTGATTTAGCCGACGGACCAGGGGTGTGACCGCGGTCACGGGCCGAGCGGCGCCGGCAGTGCCGACCTGGAAGGCGCAGCGCGGGCCCGCTGGCAACGCCGCTCCACAGGCCGAACCGCGAAGGCCCTGCGCGGGCCGTGCCGGCAAACCCGACCACGGGAGGAGAGCTGCAGAGGCGCCCAGTGGTGCTCTCCCCGGGGTGCGCAGCAGGGCACTTCGGCTGACGTCGCGACCGCCTCGAGAGGGCCGCTTGGGGAGGGGAGCGCCGTACACGCAGCAGTCATCACGGCCTCCAGGGGATTTCCACCCCCAAGCCACTTCCCGGCTCGGTTTCCCTTACCGGTTGCAACCGACATGACCACGCCAGTCATGTCGCTTCGCGCCATGCCGGGCGCACACAGAAAAAGAGGCGGCCCGAAGGCCGCCTCTCGAAGTCGCTCGGAAACGAGTTCAGTTGGCGGGCATGCCGCCCATCGCGCCGGCGGAAATGACGTAGCCGAACGGGTCGACGTAGTCGAAGGCGATGCCGAGGCCGTTCTGCAGCATCTGCTGGCTGAAGCAGTTGTAGTTCGCCATGACGGTGCCCTCGGTGAAGGCCGAGTAGTCACCGGTCTTGGTGTACTTCACGCCCATCCAGGTCTGGTAGAGGTCCTCGGGGCAACCGCCGTCGCTCGGGCTGCCGGTCCAGTAGTTCGACGCCGGCCACACGAACAGCATCCAGCCGCTGTCGGCGACGGTGTTGAACTGGGTGACGTTGACCTCCTGGGTCTCCAGCGGCAGCAGGTTCGGGATAACGGTCTGGCCGCCCGGCTGCGACCACGGGAACTGGGTGGTGGTGAGGACGTTCTCCTCCTCGTCCCAGGCGTAGTAGGTGTAGGCCAGGGTGTTGGTGGCGATC
>CAZKKP010000046.1:11121-14832 GCA_964553295.1 uncultured Thermoanaerobaculia bacterium
CGCCCCGGAGTTGGCCGCCTCGACGGTCAATCCGCGGATGGAGTTGAGCAATGTTGAGATTTCGTCCAACGCCGACTCGGTGGTGGCGATCATCGAGCTGGGGGACTCACCGACCGGGCTGATCGCCAGGTCGGGGACGATACGGGCGATCGAGGAGCCCTTCCAGGCGCGGATGTAGGTGTCCAGGCCGGGGGTGCTCGCACCCTGGTAACGGAAGGCCCAGGCGGTCGGCAGCGGCTCGCGGAAGTCGCTCCAGGGGCCCTGCATCGCCGAGTAGCGGTGGTAGAAGGACACCGGGAAGCCCGGCAGGCCCTCGGTGGCCACCGCGCCGAGGTCGACGTCCGCCTCGATGTGGACGGCGGTGGAGGCCTCGGACAGGCGGTCGGTGTTGCTCACCCAGATCACGTCGCCGATGAGGATGTTGTCGTAGCGGGCCTCGCCACCCTCGGTGGCGGGGATCCAGTACGCGGCCTCGTCCGGGAACAGCTTGTTGCAGGTCTGGACCACGTCGACGGTGACGTACATCCAGGTGTCGTCAGCGGTGGTGCGCTGGTACCACCAGGGCGGCGGGGCCAGCGTGTAGGGGCTGCTGAAGTTGCAGAAGTCGCTGTGCCGCCGGGTGGCGGTCTGCGAGCTCTGCAGCCAGCCCTTGAAGAGCTGGAGGATCTGCGGCGGGATCGGCGCGGCGTACTTGCCCGGGTAGGAGACCGAGGCGGTGGTGCAGCGCGCGGCGGCGCTCAGTACGCTGGTCGCTTCCGGCCCGTCGAGCGGCTGGACGAAGGTCCAGGGCAGAACCTGGTTCGCCTCGGACACCGGGCCGTCGTCGTTGATGCCCTCGGTCGTGGTGTGCCCACCGAGCAGCGTCACCGGCAGCTGGCCGCCGGCGAGGATGTCGCGGATGTTGATCATCTGGACATCGTAGCCGGTGAGCAGGATGTTGAAGTCGAGGATCGCGACCGAGAAGTCGGTCCACACCGTCACGTGGGCGATGGTCGCCTCGGACGAGACGTTGGTGATCGAGAACAGGGTCGTGATCCCGTCGAAGCCCTGGTCGTAGTTGTAGGCGACGAACGGGAACAGGAGGGTCGCGGCCGGGGCGGCGTCGAACGCGCAGATGTTCGCGTAGACGACGCTGCTCGCGCCCAGCACCAGCGCACCCACCAGCGCCAGAGTCAGAAACCTTTTCATGCTCAACTCCTTCCTTCACCTCAGAATGTTCGGACTGATTCTGCTTTCTCGGGCCTGCGTTCTGCCCTTGCCTCGTTCCGGCTCCGCATCACCTCCCGTAAGTTATTTTGAATCTGCAATTGGCATTCAAATATGTCGTCACGGCATAAATATAGCACCCACGATCCTGCCATGTCAAGCCATTGGAGCGCTTCGTCGACATCGCCCGCCATTATGGGCGGTGGGACGCCGGCCGTCAAGAGCGAGGTCGGCTGAGCCACACCCGGACGCCGCCGAGCGTGTCGGTGTCGTCGCTGTCGGCGGAGGCCACGACGAGGTCGTCGCGGCCGTCGCCGTCGAGGTCGACCAGGGCGAGGTCGTAGACCCGGGCCGACGGGCTCGGCAGCTCCGGCGAGAGCTCGCGCACCAGCTCGCCGGTCTCGCTGCGCAGGTAGATCTCGATCCCGCCGCCCTGACGGGCGCCGACGAGGTCGCGGCGACCGTTGCCGTTGAGGTCGCCGGTCGCTACCCGGATGAACGGGTTGAAGCGGTCGTCGTCGACCACCGCCGGCTCGGCCACCGGCCGCAGGCGCTCGTCGACGTAGTGGTACTCGACGAGGCCGGTGCGACCCTGGTTCTCGCCGCCGATCTGCATGAACTGGATGAACGCAGCCACCACCACCGGCCGACGGTCGCCAGCGGCGACCTCGACGTCGAAGTGGTAGGAGTTCGACAGCACGCTCTCGTAACGCGGCCAGCTCCAGCCGTCCTGGTGGTTGAGGTAGAGCAGCTTGCGGTAGTCGGCGGCGTTCGAGGCGGTGACGATGTCCGGCCGACCGTCGCCGTCGAAGTCCGCCGCCACTACCTTGTCGCCGATCACGCCGGTGGGCATGCCCTCGCCGAGCACCTGCCAGCCGCTCGTGGTGTTGAGCACCACCCAGGCCGTCGGCCGGTCGCGCAGCCGGGTGCTGCTCTGCAGGTCGTAGTCGATCTCGGCGAGGAAGGCGAGGTCGTCCCGGCCGTCGCCGTCGAAGTCGGCGACCGCCACCGCCCGCGAGCTGATCCGCGGGTCCGGGCTCGGCAGCTTCTCCGAGCGGGTGAAGCCGCCCTCGCCGTCGCCGTAGAGCACGTACTGCTGCTTGAAGTGGATCGCCAGCGCGATGTCGCGGTGGCCGTCGCCGTCGAAGTCGCCGGTGGCGACGCCGCCGTAGTCGTAGGGCACGTCCTGGGCGAACTTCAGGGTCGGCCAGATCTCGAACTGGCCGTCGCCCTTGCCGAGGAAGACGAAGGGCCGGTCGATGCCCGCGCGCATGGGCGGCAGCACGATGTCGACGAGCCCGTCGCCGTTCATGTCGTCGAGCACGAAGTTCATCTGCCAGCGACCGCGGTCGGGCAGACCGGAGATCACCGGCACAAGCGTCAGGGAGTCGGCGAAGGGCGGCGGCACCACCGGCGCCTCGAAGTCGAGGTAGTAGTTGGGGTTTCCGTGCTCCTCGACCCACTCGTGCTGCATCTGCAGGAACATGTCGAGGTCCTCGTTGCGCAGCCAGAGCTGGTGCAGCGGCGAGTCGGGGTCCTCCGGCGGCAGACCGCGCACCCAGACCGTGTCACCTTCCTCGCGGACGATCTCCATCTTGACCGAGACCGCCGGGTGCGGGTAGCACAGGCGCTCGTCGATCCGGATGATCCCGCTCTTCGGAACCGGCCGTTCCTTCAGCGTCTCGGCGACCAGCTGGTCCCAGGTCATGCCCTCGTCCGGCGCTGCCTCGCCCCGAGGCAGGGTCGGCGGCATCCCCGGCGAGCGGGTCTCCCCGCCTGCGGGCGGCGGGTCGCCGGCCTGCTGCGCCCCAGCGCCGACTCCGAACACCACCGTCGCCACCAGGGCCATCATCGTCATCAGCACGCGCGAACTCTTCATCAGAACCTCCACAAGGTCGTCTCGATCGACCCGAGGCGTCGGGTCGTGGTCTCGTCCCTTCCAGGTCACAGGTCACAGGTCACAGCATGTCCGGAATCGTCATCCGCCAGCGGTCCAGGGCGGCCGCCCCGACCACCAGCAGCAGCACCGCGCCCGCCACCGAGGCGACGAGCCACCACGGCTCGGGCGCCGCGGTGCCGATGAGGCCGCTGCGCACCAACGACACCAGGGGGGTCAGGGGATTGGCCTCGACCAGGCGGCGCAGCACGCCGTCGGGCACGAGCGCCACAGGGTACACGATCGGGGCACTGTAGAACACCACCTGCAGGGCGAGGGCCAGGCCCTCGGAGAGGTCGGCGACCGCCGCCCCGACGACTGCCGCGACCAGCCCGAGCCCGAGGATCCAGGCGAGCAGCAGCACCGTGCCGCCGAGCAGTGCAGGGAGGGTGCTGAAGCCCGTCAGCCCGAGGGCCGCGCAGACCCCGACCACCAGCGTCGCCGCGACCGCATGGTGCAGCAGGGCGCCGGCGAGGTCGCCGACCACCAGCACCTCCAGGGGCAGCCGGACCCGCTGCACCAGGTTGACGTGCGAGCGGAACACCCGCGCGGCCCGCAGGACCGCGTCG
>CAZKKP010000047.1:0-2204 GCA_964553295.1 uncultured Thermoanaerobaculia bacterium
CCAGGAGATGACCCGCCAGCTCACCGGGCTCGCCGCCGAGCTGCCCACCCACGGCTCGTTGCCGGCCATGGGGAAGCGTCTGGTCGAGGAGATCTCCCGGGTCTTCGGGGTCGGCCACGCGACCCTGCTCGTCGCCGACCCGACCTCCGGCGTCCTGGTCACCCTGGCCTCGTCGGCGGTCGACCTCGACCGCCGATTCGGCCAGTCGCTGCTGCTCGAGCCGGACGACCCCGGGATCCGGCAGCTGCAACGGATCGGTCACCCGGTTCCCGCAGACCAGATCGCCGGGACGAGCCGCACCCTGGCCCAGCGGCTGCACGCCTTCGACGCCGAGCTCGTCACCGGCCTGTCGAGCGGCGAGACCCTGGTGGGAGTGCTGCTGCTCGGCGCCAAGAGCAGTGGCGAACGATTCCGGTCTGACGAGACGGAGATGCTCAGCCTGTTCGCCCGCACCGCCGCCACGGTGTTCGAGAACGCCCGGCTGTTCGAGTCCGCGACCTACGAGAGCCTCACCGGCCTCCTCCGCCGCGAGGCGATCCTGAAAACCCTCGTCGCCGAGCTGCAGCGCGCCGAACGGTACGCCCGACCTCTCTCGGTGGGCATGGTCGACGTCGACTTCTTCAAGAGTGTCAACGACAGCTTCGGTCACCTCACCGGCGACGCGCTGCTCAAGCAGATTGCTCGGCGGCTGCAAGAAGGTCTTCGCGCCACCGACTCGATCGGACGCTACGGGGGCGAGGAGTTCCTCTTCGTGCTGCCCGAGACCACCCTCGACGGCGCCCGCAAGGTGGCGGAGAAGCTGCGCGCCTCGATCGAGACCCTCGAGCAGCCGATCGAGGAGGCGCCCGACCTCCGCGTCACGGTGTCCATCGGCATCGCCGCCATCGGGTCCGAGGCCGGATCGACGGCGAGCCTCACCCAGCTCGTCGCGACCGCCGACGCCAACCTGTTGGAGGCCAAGCGGACCGGCCGCAACCGGGTCGTCGCCACCCCGATGGCCGCCGCCTGAGGGCGCCAGGGCGCCGCTGCAGCGTGCCGTCGAAGGCAGTCAGCACCCTACCCCCCGGCACCCCCGTCGCGGTCCCTGACGCTGCCGCTGGCCAACTCGCGATGTGCCCGCGCCGTCAGCCGCCGAGGCGCTGCGCGGCGACCGCCGCCTCGAGCGGCTGGTCGAACAGGAAACCCTGGGCGAGCGGGCATCCGAGCTCCTGCAGGGCATTGCACTGGGCCTCGGTCTCGACTCCCTCGGCCACCGCCTCCAGCCCGAGATTGGCGGCGAGACCGACGATCGCTCGCACGATCTCCATGCTCTGGCCGTCCTCGAGCATGGTGGCGACGAAGGAGCGGTCGATCTTGACCCGGTCGATCGGAAATCGGTGGAGGTGGCTCAGGGAGGAGTAGCCGGTGCCGAAGTCGTCGATGTCAATCGCCACCCCCAGGTCCTTGAGACCGAGCAGCACAGCGTTCGCCGCGTCGACGTTGTCCATGATCGCGTGCTCGGTGATCTCGAGGCGGATACCGGAGGGACCCAACCCGGTCCGCTCGAGAACCCGACCGACGAGAGCCACCAGCTCGCCCTGCACCAGCTGGCGGGGGGACAGGTTGACGCTGATGCTGACACCGTCGGCGGAGAGCCGTCGTCGCCAGCCGGCGAGCTCGGCCGCGGCGGACTCGAGCACCCACTCGCCGATCGGCACGATCAGGCCGCTCTCCTCGGCCAGCGGCAGGAACTCGTCCTGGGGCACGGCCCCCAATCGCGGGTGGTTCCAGCGCAGCAGCGCCTCGAAGCCGCGCAGACCTCGGTCGCCGAGGGACACCACGGGTTGGTAAAGGAGCACCAGCTCGCCCCGGGAGGCGGCCCGCCGGAGGTCGGTCTCGAGCAGCAGCTGGCGCATCGCGTGGGCGTGCATGGCGGTGTCGAACACCTGATGGCGCGCCTTGCCGAGGTTCTTGGCTCGGTACATCGCGGTGTCGGCGTCGCGCAACACGTCATCGGGCTTGCTGTAGCCCGTCCGGCTCGAAGCGATGCCGATGCTGGCGCTGGTGAAGACCTCGTTGCCGTCAAGGTAGAAGGGCCGATTCAGCATCTCGTGGACCCGATTGGCGAGATCCGTCGCTGCGTTCCGACCGGTGATGTCGTCCAGCAGGACGGCGAACTCGTCGCCGCCGAGCCGGGCGACCGTGTCGATCGGCCGCAGGCAACC
>CAZKKP010000047.1:2214-14783 GCA_964553295.1 uncultured Thermoanaerobaculia bacterium
CTTGTCGCCGATCGCATTCCCGAAACTGTCGTTGATGATCTTGAAGCGGTCGAGATCGAGGAACAGCACGGCGAACTGGTACTCGGGGTTGCGCGCCGAGCGTGCCAGGGCGCCGGCCACGCGGTCCAGGAGCAGCGCCCGATTCGGCAACCCGGTCAGGTGGTCGTGCAGAGCGTCATGGACGAGCTGCTCCTCGGCCACTCGGCGCTCGGTGATGTCGGTCTGCGATCCGGCCATCCGGATCGGCCGGTTGCGCTCGTCGCGGACGCACAGGCCGCGGGCGAGCATCCACCGGTACGTCCCGTCCCGGTGGCGGACACGGTGCTCGCACTCGAGGTGCGAGGTGTGGCCTTCGACGTGCGCCTCCACGGCCGCCCGCAGCTGCTCGCGGTCCTCCGGGTGCGTCAGCTCGAACCAGCTCTCGGGGCGGTCGCCCACGTCGCGGTCGCCCCAGCCGAGCATCCTCTTCCAGCGCGCTGCGAAGTACACCCGGCCGGACTCCAGGTCCCAGTCCCAGAGGCCGTCGTTGGCCCCCTCCGCCGCGAGGGCGTAGCGCTCGCGGCTGCGTTCCAGCTCGGCCGTCCGGGCGCGCACCTCGGCCTGCAGCGAGCGGTTCCAGGCGACTGCGAGCAGGGTCACGCCGATCGCGCCGAACCCGAGCAGCACGAGGCCGTGCCAGGTGATGAGACCGAGGCTCCACACCGCGCGGTCCAGGTCCTCGAGCACCGACAGGGCCACTGTCCGGCTGCGGATGGTGTCGAGCCGGCTCATGACCAGCGTACCGCTCGCCGACAGGAAGGCGCCGACGACGAAGAAGAAGGCGATCGCCGTGCCGGCGTTCCAGGCCGGCGACATCCTCGGCCGCTCGCCCGCCGGCAGGCACCGCTCACGCAGCCGCTCCACCCGCGCGCCGAGCAGCGCCAGCACCGGCAGGTTGATCAGCACTGCCTGCAGGAAGGCGCCCATCCACCAGCCCTGCCACACCGCGAACGTCTCCATCGCCGCCATGTCGCGCGTATGGGTCCAGATGAACGAGCCGGAGGACCCGGCCAGCGCAGCGAGCAACGACGTGGCGACGAACCAGAACACCCCGGCAGGTGTGCGCATCGACACGGGCAACGGCGCAGTCCGGTAGGCAAGGGCGTAGACCGCCAGGCCGAGGGGATCGGCGAGGCCGAAGAGCAGCGCCCAGCCGAAGGGCATTCCGGCGACCAGCGCCCCGACCACGGTCGCGACGTAGGCGGCCAGGAAGGCCCAGGCGAAGCCGAGCCAGAACAGCGCCCAGGTGCAGAGGATCAGCGGCACGTAGAGGGTCAGGAAGAAGGTGAACGGCCCGATCTGGACCGGCAGGCCGTTCCAGTCGGCGAGCACGCCGCCAATGGACGATGCGACGCAGACGGCCAGCAGCCCGGCCATGACCCGGCGGGCGGCGCCCACCTTCTCGGGCGCATCCCCCGCGCGACCGACGATCGCGAGAAACGGGATGGGCGCCCACAGCGTCGTGGCATCGCCACCAGCCCGACGGGCCGCCAGGCGGACGTGGATTTCGTCGCTTGAGGGCATGAGGCGGCGAGAACTCCTGACTGATGATACCCGAGGTCAAACTGCACACCATCCGGGACCCAGCCACGGCCCCCGGGCTCGCGATGCTAGACTCTCAAGGACCGAGGCGGCGCCCCCGGCGACCGCACCGGCTGCCCGTGGTGACCAGGCCAGCTCGTGGAGACCCTCCCCCCTCCTGCTCCCGACCAGCCCGCCGGCCCCCCCGCCATCTGGGCGATCGGCGGCGGCAAGGGTGGCGTCGGGAAGTCGGTGATCGCCGCCAACCTGGCGGCCGCCCTGGCGGCCACCGGTCGCCGCACCGCCCTGGTCGACGCCGACCTCGGCGGCGCCAACCTGCACACCCTGCTCGGAGTGCCCAGCCCGCAACGCGGGCTGGCCGACTTCATCGCGCGACGGGCCGAGACCCTCGACGAGGTGATGGTTCCCACACCCGTCGACCATCTGTGGCTGCTCAGCGGCGCTCGCGCCCTGCTCGAGGCCGCCAATCCGCACCACAGCCAGAAGGAGAAGATCCTCCGGCATCTCGTCATGATGCCGGCCGACGTCGTCGTGATCGACCTCGGCGCCGGCTCGGCGTTCAACGTTCTCGACTTCTTCCTGGTGGCCGACCGCGGCGTGTTGGTGCTCGTTCCCGAGGCGACGTCGGTCGAGAACGGCTATCACTTCCTCAAGGCGGCCTTCTACCGCCGGCTCAAGCGCGCCCAGCCGCGCGACCGCGTGCGCGAAGCGATCGGCAGGGTCACCGCCGAGCGGCACCAGCGCGGCATTCGCTCGCCCAAGGACCTGATCGCCCACGTCGCCGAGGTCGATGCGGAAGCCGGCGCAGCCATGGCCCGCGAGGCCGAGCGCTTTCGGCCGGGGATCCTCGTCAACCGCTGTGAGATCCCGGAGCACCGTCGGCTGGGAGACGACGTCGGGGTCGCCTGCCGGGACTACTTCGGCACCGAGATCGTCGCCATGGGGACCCTTCCCCGCGACCCGCTCGTCGGGGTGTCGGTGCAGCGCCGTCAGCTCGCCGCCACCTTGTTCCCCGAGTCGATGTTCATGCGGGGAATCCGCGAGCTTGCTGCGGTGCTCACCGGATGATGAAACCGAGCTCGGCGGCGGCGGCCGATTGGCGTTTGCTCGGGCTCGAGCCCGGCGCGACCCCCGAGGAGATCCTGCGCGCCTACGATCAGCGGCGCGCCCTGTACGACGAGGACGCTCTGGCGAGCTACAGCCTGCTGCTGGATCCAGAGAGGAGAGGGCACCTCGAGCGCCTCGAGAACGCCCGCAACCGACTCCTCGCGCAGGCCTCGGCAGTCGTCGCCGGCGTTGAACCGGCTCCTGTCGCGACGGTAGCCGGGGCGGGGATCGAGGCATTCGGCCCACCGCCCGACCTCGAGCAGCGGCCCGGCGCCTGGCTCGAACATCGCCGACGCCAACGCGGCCTCACCCTCGAGCAGCTCTCCTCGGAGACCAGGATCCGGCCCGCAATCCTCGAGCAGCTCGAGCAGCAGCAGACCGAGCATCTGCCGGCGCCGGTGTTCGTGCGCGGTTTCGTCCTCCAGCTCGCTCGCGCCCTTCGTGCCCCGGATCCTGAGGCCGTCGCCGCCGCCTACCTGCAACTCCTCAGGGAGAAGAAGTAGCTGTCGCGCAATGACGACCTTCCGCGCCCTCGCACATCGCCCGTCACGGGCGCCGCTCCAGTGCTTCGACGCCCCCATCGCGCGCAGCAGCAGCGACCGAGGGTGAGCCGAGGTCGTTCAACATCGAGCTCCTCCACCGAACCATCGAGGAGAAGGTACGCCGGACCATCGCGGACCTCCTCGAGCGGCGCGGGCGCGAGAATGGTGTGCCGGTTCCGGCGGTGGGCGTCAGCCCGGACGACCCCGGAGCCGGCGGGACGCCGGCTCGGCAATCCGACCGTGACAGGGGAGGCCTGTTGCGGGCGCGGGCCCGGGCGGCGGGCCGCGGACGGCAGGATCGCGACGACGCGGGAAGGGGACCGGGGCCCGCGCTCGGGAACCTGCGAAGCCGCGGGCCGTATTAGAATTTCAGCGCCGTGCGTGCACGGCGAACGTCGATCCACGAAACTCTGGAAGGAGCCAATCGATGAGTTCACGGAAGTTCCGACGAGCCATGGCCCTGGTGCTGGCGCTGGTCCTGCCGACCGCCGCCGCCATCGCTCAGGAGGCCAGGGTCCCGGTCCAGGAGTTCACCCTGGACAACGGCATGAAGCTGCTGCTGGTCGAGCGGCATGACGCGCCGAGCGTCTCCGCCGGCTGGGTCGCCCACGTCGGGTCAGCCAACGAGAGCTACGGCCTCACCGGCATCGCCCACCTCTTCGAGCACATGATGTTCAAGGGCTCGAAGACCATCGGCACCTCGAACTACGCCGCCGAGGCCGAGATCATGGCCAGGCTCGACGCCGTGCGCCAGCAGATGGAGGCCGAGTACACCCTCCTGCGCGACGCCAAGCGCCGTGGCGAGATCTCCGGGACGATCTACGACCCGGAGAACCAGACGCCGCGGCTCGCCGAGCTGCGCGAGCAGATGCGGCTGCTCCAGGAGGAGCAGCGGCAGTACATCGTAAAGGACGAGTTCGACAAGATCTACACCGGACTCGGCGCCTCCGGCATGAACGCCGGCACCAACAACGACGCGACCCTGTACTTCATCACGGTGCCGGCCAACAAGGTCGAGCTGTGGTTCTGGATGGAGTCGGAGCGCCTGCTCAACCCGGTCCTCCGGGAGTTCTACTCCGAGCGCGACGTGGTCCGGGAGGAGCGGCGGCTGCGCACCGAGTCCGACCCGACGGCACGCTTTGAGGAGCAGTTCGACGCCATGTTCTGGTCGGGCACGCCCTACCACCACCCGGTGATCGGCTGGCCGTCGGACGTCGAGTCGATCCGGCGCGCCGAGGCCGACCGCTTCTTCGCCACCTTCTACGCCCCGAACAACATCACTGCGGCGGTCGTCGGCGACTTCGACACCGCCGAGGTGCTCGAGCTGGCGAAGCGCTACTTCGGCCGGCTGCCGCGCGGTCCGGTCGAGCCGCCCGAGGTGGTCACCGAGCCCCTCGAGCAGCTCCAGGAACGGCGCATGACCGCCACCGCCGACACCAACCCGTCGGTCCAGGTCCGCTGGCACGGCGTGCCCTTCGTCCACCAGGACAGCTCCGCCCTGGCGGTGATGTCGGCCATCTTGTCCGGCCGCACCGGGCGGCTCTACAAGTCCCTGGTCGAGGAGCGGAAGATCGCCACCGGCGAGCCCTATGCCTACTCCTCGACGAGCAAGTACGCCGGCGCCTTCGAGGTGGGCGCCGAGCTCGCCGAGAGCGCAGACCACCATGCGGTCGAGGCCGCGCTGCTGGCCGAGCTGGAGCGGCTGAAGAACGAGCCGGTGCCCGCCCGCGAGCTGGAGAAGGTCAAGAACCAGTCCCTCGCCAACTCCTTCCGCCGCCTGCAGTCCAACTTCTTCCTGGCGTTGCAGCTCATGTTCTACGACGCTCTCGGCGACTGGACCTACCTCAACGAGTCGCCGGCCCGGATCCAGGCGGTGACTGCCGAGGACGTGCAGCGGGTCGCCAAGCTGTACTTCCCGGCCGAGGGCCGCAACGTCATGTGGTACCACCGCAAGGCGGGCAGCGAGGAGGACCCCGAGCTGGCCGCCCTGGAGGGCCAGGCCAAGGCGTTCGCCAAACAGGCCATCGGCCAGATCGCCCAGGTCGAGGACGCCGGCCAGCTGCAGCAGATGTTGGCCCAGGTCCAGGCCGGGATCACCCAGGCGCCGGCCGAGGTCCGACCGGCCCTCGAGCTGATCGCCAAACGTGTCCAGGCTCGCCTCGCCGAGCTGGCCGGTGGGGAGGAGTGACATGAACCGCCACAGAATGTGCACCGTCGTGCTCGTGCTCGCGGCCGCCGTCGCCGGCGCCGCGACGATCCCTGACCGGCCGGAGAAGCTGGTCTTCTCGGACCTCCAGTTCGAGGTTCCCGACGCCGAGGCCATGCGCTTCGAGCTGGCCAACGGCACCCCGGTCTACGCCCGCGCCGACCGCGCCCTGCCACTGGTCAACGTCGCCGTCTACTTCCGCGGCGGCCGCTACCTGGAGCCGGCGGACAAGGCCGGCCTGACCACCATCACCTCCGACGCCTGGCGCACCGGCGGCGCCGGCGACCTCAGCGCCCAGGAGCTCGACGAGGAGCTCGACTTCCTCGCCGCAAGCGTCTCCACTCGGATCGGCGACACCACCGGCTCGGTGTCGCTCAACGTCATGTCCAAGGATCTCGAGCGGGCGATGGCCCTGCTCATGGACCTCCTGACCCGGCCGCGCTTCCAGGAGGACCGCTTCGCCAAGGCCAAGGACGACATGCTCCAGGACATGAAGACCCGCAACGACGACACCGCACGCATCGAGCAGCGAGAGTGGCAGCGACTGGTCCACGGCGACGACTTCTGGCTCAACCGGCTCGCCACCAGGACCTCCGTCGACTCGATCAACCGCGAGGACAGCGCCGCCTTCGTGGCCCGGCTCGTCCGCTCGGGCAACCTCGTGGTGGCCGTCGCAGGCGACTTCGAGCACGCGGCGATGATGGCGCTGCTCGAGAAGACCCTCGGCGCCCTGCCGGCCCTCGAGGCGCCCCTGCCCGAGCCGCCGCAGCCATCGCACACCCCGAAGGCCGGGGTCTACATGGTCAACAAGCCCGACGTCAACCAGGGCCGCATCCGCATCGGCCACGTCGGCTTCAAGCTCGGCCACCCGCAGGAGTTCGCGCTCCGGGTCGGCAACGACATCCTTGGCGGCGGCGGCTTCACCGCGCGGCTGATGAAGAAGATCCGCTCCGACGAGGGCCTGACCTACGGGGCCTACTCGTCGATGCCCTTCCCCACCGACCTGCCGGGCATCTTCTCGGCGGCCTCCTTCCAGACCAAGTCCTCGACCTGCGCCTACGGCGCCCGCCTGGCCTTCGACCTGATCCGCGGCATGCTCGCCGAGCCGGTGTCGGCCGAGGAACTCGAGGTCTCCAAGGTCTCCTTCATCGAGCCCTTCCCGCGCAGCTTCGAGTCCGCCGCCCAGACCGCCGGTCTGTACGCCCAGGACGAGCTGCTCGGTCGTTCACACGACTACTGGAAGACCTACCGTGACAACATCCGCGCGGTTGACGCCCAGGCCATCCAGCAGGCGTTCGTCGACAACGTCCGCCCCGACGAGATGCTGGTGCTGGTCATCGGCAACCTCGAGGAGATCCTCGCCGGACACCCGGACCACCCGGACCGGATGGCCGACTTCGGCGAGCAGGTGCGGGTCCCGCTCCGCGACCCCATGACCCTCGAACCCCTCGAGAACTGAGATCCCCGGCGGGGGCGGGTTCTCGCTCGCCCCCGCCTGCTCCCGGCCCGGTTGCTGGATCCGATCCTCAGCCGGCGACGATCTCGGTCTCGAGGGCGGCGGCCACCCGCCCCATGAGCTCGAGCTCGCCGTCGGCGGTGGCGAATGCCGCCTCCACCTTCACGGCCTGCCGCCAGCCGGCCAGGGCAGCCTCGTCGAGGCGGCCGCTGGCCCTCAGCAGCCGCTCGCCGGAGACCGCCACGTCGCGCGCCGCCGCGCCCCCGTGGAGCCGGGCGCAGGCGACCAGCAGGTCCGCACGGTCGCCCCGAGCCAACGCCGCGGCCCCGGCCAGGACGACGGCGGTCTCGACCTCGGCGGCCAGCCGCGCCAGCTCGAAGAGCACCCACTGCTCCCTCGGCAGCCGATGGGCGTGGGCGAGCAGCATGGTCTCGGCGAAGGCGTCGGCGGCCAGCGCCGCGGCCTCGCCGGTGCCGAGCCGGCGCAGGGCGACGGCCATCTCGCGGTAGAAGCCGCCACGGGTCTTCACCGTCATCCGCCAGCGGTGAGTCCCGATGATGCTCTGCTGGATCTCCGAGGTGCCCTCGTAGATCGTCGTGATGCGGACGTCACGGCGGATCTTCTCGACCTCGTACTCGTGGGTGTAGCCGTAGCCGCCGTGGGCCTGGATCGCGGCGTCGGCGGCGGCGTTGCCGGCCTCGGTGGCAAAGTACTTGGCGATCGAGCCCTCCACCTGCAAGCCGACCTCGCCGGCGTCCAGCCGCCGCGCCATCTCCTCGCAGTAGGCCCTCGCCGCCTCCAGCCGCACCGCGTGGGGCACGATCAGCTTGTGCGTGAAGCCCTGCTTGCGGTACAGGGCCTCGCCGAACTGGACGCGCTCGAGGCCGTAGCGGACCGAGCGTTGGAGGGCTTCCTCGCCGGCGCCCAGGCCGAAAGCGGCGACCATCAGCCGGGTGAAGCCGAAGACCTCGTTGGCCTGCTCGAGACCCCGTCCCTCGACCAGCCCGAGCAGGTGGTCGGCCGGCACCTCGACCCCGTCGAGCACCACCTGGGTGGTGTTCGAGGCGCGGATGCCGTGCTTGTGCTCCGGCGCCCCGACCGAGAAGCCCGGCGCCGACCGCTCGACGACGAAGAACGACGGACCGCCCGGCGCCCTGGCAAGGACCGTGAACACCGGGGCGACGCCGCCGTTGGTGATGAACTGCTTGGTGCCGGTGAGGCGGTAGCCGCGGACGGCGCCGTCGGCGTCGGTGACCGGCTCGGCGACGGTCTTCAGGGAGGCGACGTTGGAGCCGGCCTCGGGCTCGGTGACCGCGTAGGCCACGATCAGCCCCTCGTCGGCGATCCGCCCCAGCCAGTGGGCGCGCTGCCCTGGCGTGCCGCCGACCACGATCGGGTCGACGCCGAGGGCGATGGCGAGGAAGGCGGTCGCGACGCCGAGATCGACCCGAGCCATCTCCTCGGACACCCGGAAGAGGTCGCGGCCGCCGCCGCCGAGGCCGCCGACCTCCTCGGGCAGGAAGAGCAGGTGGAGGCCGAGCTCGGGGCCGAGCAGCTCGTTCACCAGGTCGACCGGGAACTTGCCGCTCAGGTCGAGAGCGAGCCGGGTGTCGTGGTCGAGCCGGCGCTCACACACCGTCTTCAAGGTGGCCAGCACCATCTCCAGGGTCTCGTCGTCCAGCCCGGCACGCACCCTGTCCATCGCCACCTCCAGGACTCGGTCGCAGCTCGGCGGCGGATTATGCCACGTGATGACCGGCCGGGCACGCCGCAGGGCGGCGACCCGCATCCTGGCTGCGGCTCAGCTCCCGGGGACGACGTGGTGCTCGGCGACCGCGTCGAAGATCTCGGTCATCACCACGACGCCGATCGTCGTGCTCTCGGCGACCACCGGCACCAGGTCGACGTCGTGCTGGAGCATCGTGATGACGACGCTTGACAGCGGGTCGTCCGGTCGGACGGTGCAGCGGATCGGGCTCATCACGGTCTCGACGGGATCCTCGGCGGCGGCCCGCGCTGCGGGACCGAACAGCGATGCCCAGCGGAAGGACAGGGGGAACGAGAAGTCCACGATACCGCCGCCGAGGGATCGGATCCTCTCGGAGACCCGGTCGAGGTCCCGGAGCTGGGGCGTGAGCCCGCGGAGGAGGCTGCGCCGCGCGACCACCCCGACCACGCGCTCGACCTCGTCGTGGACCAGGATGTACCGCGGGCGGTAGACCTGCCCGTCGGAGAGCTTCACCGACGAGCCGCTGATGGCGACGATCGCCTCGCGAATCGGCCGGTCCTTGCGGATCACCGGGTAGCTCGCAATCGGGAGCATGACGTCGCGCACCGTCTCCTCGCGCTCCGGCGCCACCTCCACCGTACTGGGGAGCGCCTCGCTCGCACCAGGCAGCTCCCTGACGAACGCCAGGACCTTGTCAGGAGAGCTGTCGAAGAAGGACCCTGAAAGAAGGAGCTTCCCCCTGCGCACCTGAACCGTCACACCACCTCGAGGGAAACCGGAGCGGAGCGCGAGCTCCGCCTGCAGCCGCGTCTCGAGAGCGAAGTCACGTCGGCGCTGCTCGATCTCGGGATCCCTCCGGTACTCCCTTCGACCCGCCAGGTCGACGACCGCCTCACAGGCCGTCTCGACCGAGAGATGGGCGAGATTGAGCACGAGGTCGTACAGGGACGGGTCGGACCACTCGACGCCGCATACCAGCCGCACCCATCGTGCCCGCCGTTCGTCGACGGCCTCGATGTGGCGCCGTGCCGCCTCCTCGCTCTCGAAGCAGGACTCTCCCCTGGCGCCCTGCAGACGCAGCTCGATCGGTGCGATCAGGCGGACCTTGACGACCCCGGGAAGCCCCGCCAGCAGGTAGGCGCCGCCGAGCCCGTAGTAGACCACGTTGCCGGTCTGCACCATCTCCGCGAGGGCAGCCCGGACGGCGAGGAGCTGGCGCTCCGTCTGGTGCCTGAAGCGATCCCACAGGGACGGCGGGCTGGACAGCGCCTCGTCCAGATCCTCCTCGTTGACGCCGAAGGCCCGCGCCGCCTCGACGATCACCTCGTGGCTCAGCACGCGGGCGCCGAGCCGCTCCCCGAGCTCCCGGGCCAGCGCGGCGCCACCACTCCCCGTTCCCCTTGAAATCGTCACCACCGTCATCGACCTGTCCTCCCTCGAACGTGGCCTGCGCTCGACGCCGCCGCGGCTGGGACGGCGCCCGGGAGCTCTCGCCCGGCGCTGTCCGCGACCTGTCCGGCGCAAGTCTACCGCGAAAATCTCACCGAAGCTCCGCCGGCGAAGACCGGTTTGCGGCGACCTCTGCCGCACGCCGCAGGACCTCGCCACGCTCGAGGAGAGCGTCGGCGAGGGCGGCGGGCCACAGGCCGAGGCCGGCGCCGCGGCCGGAGAAGAACAGGAGGTAGCGCTCCGGTTCCCCGCCGCGCACGAGGTGGAGGTCGAGCCGGCGTCCGCGGTTCACGGCATTCCCGCCGGCAACGCCTTCCCAGGTGTGGACGATGCCCATTCCCGCCAGCCCCATGAGGGCGGCGGCGACCCGGGCGCCGGGCTCGGGCCGGGGACCGTGGCCGCCGGCCACCCGCCAGCCGACGTCGGCCATCACCTCGAGCAGACGTTCCACGGACTCCAGTCGGAGACCCTGGAACCGCCGCTCGGCGTCGACGCCCTCGCCGGCCGTCATCTCGAGCAGCAGGGTGCGCTCCCGTCCCCTGGATACAACGCGGCCGGCGACCCGACAGCGCCGACCGTCATCGCCGTCAACCAGCGCCCCGAGGTCGAGGACAGTCGCGCCCTCGCCACGCAACCACCGCCAGAGGGCGTCGAGGATCGTCACTCGCCGATCATGCCACAGCCGTCCATCGCTCCCCAGCCTGGGTTACACTCACCGCCGCGACCATGGCGGCGACCTTCCCCTGCTCCGCCTGCGGCGGCGAGCTGCTCTTCTCACCGGGTCAGCAGAGTCTTGCCTGTCCCTACTGCGGCAGCCAGCAGGAGGTGCCGAGCATCGAAGGGGCGGTCGAGGAGCTCGACTTCGACGCCCACCTCGAGGAGCTCGCCGCCGCCGAGGTCGAGACCGAGGAGAGGCTCACGGTCCGCTGCCAGTCCTGCGCCGCCGAGACCACCTTCGAGCCCAACGTCACCTCCTCGGAGTGCCCTTTCTGCGGCACCAAGGTTGTGCTGACGACGACCTCGAAGCGGCTCATCCGGCCCGGTTCCCTGCTGCCGTTCAGGATCGACCACCGCGCCGCGCGCGAGGCATTCCTGCGCTGGGTTCGCTCCCGCTGGTTCGCACCCAACGCGCTCAAGCAGATCGCCAGCCACGATCGCCTCCAGGGCGTGTACCTGCCCTTCTGGACCTACGACTGCCGGACCACATCCCGCTACCGCGGGCTGCGCGGCGACGAGTACCAGGTCACCGAGATGGTCACCGTCAGCGAGGGAGGTCGGCGGGTGCAGCGCCCGCGCCGGGTCACCAGGGTGCGCTGGACGCCGGCCTCCGGCGCCGTCGAGGACACCTTCGACGACATCCTCGTGCTCGCCTCGGAGTCGGTCGACCACCGCAAGGCGGACGAGCTCGAGCCGTGGGATCTCGAGTCGCTCGTCCCCTACGACGACCGCTACCTGTCGGGCTTCAGGGCGGAGAGCTACGCCGTCGACCTCGGCCAGGGCTTCCAGCGGGCTCAGCCGCAGATCGAGGCGGCCGTGCGGGCCACCGTCCGCCGGGCCATCGGCGGCGACCGCCAGCAGATCCACCACCTCGAGGTGGACTGCCACGACGTCACCTTCAAGCACCTCCTGCTGCCCGTGTGGATCTCGGCCTACCGCTTCAAGAGCAAGATCTTCCAGTTCCTGGTCAACGCCCGCACCGGCGAGGTCCAGGGCGAGCGCCCCTTCAGCTGGGTCAAGATCACCCTGGCCGTCCTCGGCGGCCTCGTGGTAGTCACGCTGATCATCCTCGCCAGCTCAGGCTGAACGCCCCGCCCGCCATGCCGATTCGCCGCGGCAGCACTGCCGCGGTGTCCGGCTGGCTCACAGAGGCGGCAGTGGTGGTTCGACGCCGGTCGTGCTATGACGATCTCGAAGCGGTCGGAGGACGACGATGGCGGCAAGCACGCAGCTCGACGGGCTCTTCTACGACGATGTGAAGATCGGGATGTCGGCGGTGGTCAGCAAGACGATCACCGAGGCCGACATCGTGCTCTTCGCGGGGATCTCGATGGACACCAACCCCCTGCACCTGGACGAGCGCTACGCCGCTGAAAGCCGGTTCGGCGGGCGCATCGCCCACGGCATGCTCGGCGCCTCGCTGATCTCGGCGGTCCTCGGCACCAGGCTGCCCGGGCCGGGCGCGATCTACGTCAGCCAGAGCTTGCGCTTCAAGGCGCCGGTGCGGGCCGGCGACACGCTCGTCGCCGAGGTGACAGTGACCGAGCTGGATCCGGAGAGGCGGCGCGCCACGCTCGCGACCCGGGTGTCCTGCGGCGACGTCGTCGTCATCGACGGCGAAGCGGTGCTGCTGCTGCCGAACCGCCCCGCGACCGGCGGATGACCGCCGTGACCGCACCGGCCTGCCGTACACGGTGGTAGGGTTGGGGCATGCGGCCGGATGGCGATTCGAGCTCGACGCCCACGGGATCCGAAGGACCCGAAGCGGTCGGAATCGGCTGG
>CAZKKP010000048.1:0-5676 GCA_964553295.1 uncultured Thermoanaerobaculia bacterium
GGTGGCCGTGAGCTTCCTGTTCTACCACCAACTCCAGGCGATCTGCTTCGACGAGGAGTTCGCCCGCCTGCGCGGCCTCCGGGTCGAGGTCTACTCGCTGCTGCTGCTGTGCCTGGCGGCCCTCACCGTGGTCCTCCTGGTGAGCGTGGTCGGCATCATCCTGGTGATCGCGCTGCTCACCCTGCCGGTCGCCATCGCCGGCCGCTTCGCAGACACGCTGCGCGGCATCATGGGCCTGGCGATGGTCGTCAGCGCCGCCTGCACCACAGTCGGGCTCGCGGTCAGCTACACTCCCGATCTGCCGCCCGGAGCGACGACCATCGTGCTCGCGGGCGCGGTCTACCTGGTGGTGGTGGTGCTCGGCCTCGGCCGGGGCCCCGGCGGCCGCTGAGCCCCGGGGCCGGTCGCGGTGGCGCCCGAGGGGAGCGGATGACCATGGCCGAGACAGTGACATCCGGCAGGGCCTCGCGCTGGACCTCGATCCTGCTCTGGGTCGTGGCGCTCGCCCTGATGCTGTCGAGCGCGGTCTACCAGCGGCTGACCGGGCCGACCCACCCGCTGCGCGGCAGCCTCGTGGTCGACGACTCGAGCACCGCCTACCGGCTGCTGCGCAGCCATGAGACCTCTCGCCCGGCAACGGTCGGCATCCCGCAACCCGGCGATGACGCCACGGCCACCCTGCACTGGCGGCGGTACCCCACCGCCGAGGCATTCACCGCTCAGCCGATGCGCTCGTCAGACGGCCGACTCGAGGGCGAGCTGCCGCTCCAGCCGGCCGCCGGCAAGCTCGAGTACTTCCTGGTCCTCGACCTGCCCCAGGGCCCGGTTCGCCTCCCCGATGGCGAGCCGGTGGTGCTCCGCTACAAGGACCCGGTCCCGACCGGCGCCCTGGCCCCCCACGTCCTGCTGATGTTCTTCGGGGTCTTCTTCGGGCTGCGCGCCGGGCTCGCTGCCCTCTTCGCACCGCGCGGGCTGCGCTGGTTGTCCTGGACCACGCTCGGCATGCTGACCGTGGGCGGCATGGTGCTCGGTCCGGTGGTCCAGAAGTACGCCTTCGGCGCCTTCTGGACCGGTTGGCCACACGGCAGCGACCTCACCGACAACAAGGCCCTCGTCATGTGGCTGGCCTGGATCCTCGCCTGCGCCGTCATCGGCGGGCCCTCCCGTCGGCTTGAGCGGCGCCACCGCGCGGCGGTGCTCGTCGCCGCCCTGGTGATGACCGTCGTCTATCTCATCCCGCACAGCCTGCGCGGATCCGAGCTCGACTACCGGGCCGTCGACGCTGGAGTCCCCCCGCCCGAAGCCATCGGGACGGGCGACCGGTGATCCCGTCCGGCCTGTGGTAGCGTGGGAGCGCCGAGGGGGGCCACGATGGGAAGCGCCAGAACGCCGGGTCCGGAAGCCACCGGATCCGCGCAGCTCGCCGGCAGGCGCGTGCTGCTGATCATCACCGGCGGCATCGCCGCCTACAAGTGCCTCGAGCTGATCCGCCGGCTGCGCGAGCAGGGCGCCGCGGTCCGCGCGATCCTCACCGCGGCTGCCAGCCACTTCGTGACCCCGCTGTCGGTCGCCGCCCTGACCGAGGACCGAGTCTACCAGGACCTCTTCTCGCTCACGGACGAGGCCGAGGTGGGCCACATCCGCCTGTCGCGAGAGGCCGATCTCGTGGTCGTCGCCCCGGCCACCGCCAACGTCCTCGCCAAGATGGCGGCCGGCATCGCCGACGACCTGGCCACCACCGCACTGCTCGCCGCCGACATTCCGATCCTCGTCGCCCCGGCGATGAACGTGAAGATGTGGCAGCACCCCGCGACCCAGGCCAACCTGCGCACTCTGCGCGAGCGCGGCGTCCGGGTCGTCGGTCCCCAGGCCGGTGACCTGGCCTGCGGCGAGACCGGCGCCGGACGAATGGCCGAGCCGGCCGAGCTGCTCGCCGCGATCCGGACGGCCCTCGGGGCGGCCGGCCCCCTCCGCGGCCGCCGGGCGCTGGTCACCGCCGGCCCGACCCACGAGGCCATCGACCCGGTGCGCTATCTCGCCAACCGGTCCTCGGGCAAGCAGGGCTTCGCCATCGCGGCGGCCCTCGCCGCCGCCGGCGCCGACACCACCCTGGTGTCCGGGCCGACGCACCTCCCCGAGCCGCCGGGCGTGCGGGTGGTGCGCGTCGAGTCGGCCGCAGAGATGTTGCAGGCCTGCCAGGCGGCCCTGCCGGTCGACCTGGCGGTGTGCGCCGCCGCGGTCGCCGACTGGCGGGTCGAGCAGCCGGAGATCTGCAAGCTCAAGAAGGTCGCCGTCGGTCCGCCGACCCTGCACCTCGTCGCCAACCCCGACATCCTCGCCACCCTCTCCCGCCATCCCGAGCTCAGACCGCATCTCGTCGTCGGCTTCGCCGCCGAGACCGAGAACCTCCTCCGGAACGCTCGGGCGAAGCTTGCGGCCAAGGGCTGCGACTGGGTCGTCGCCAACGACGTCGGACCGGCCTCCGGCACCTTCGGCGGCGACGACAGCGAGGTCCACCTGGTCACCGCCGCAGCCGTCGAGAGCTGGCGCCGTCAGCCCAAGACCGAGGTCGCCCGGCTCCTGGTCGAGCGCCTCGCCGACACCCTCGCCGCGCCGGCCGGGTGAGCCTCGCCGGGCGGCCGTCGCGACGCCGGGCAGACCTCGGCGCCCGGCGCGGAGGCTGCTCCCGGGTCTGAACCGCTCGACTCTCGAAGCCCTGCCGTCAGCCGAGGGTGGCAACCCTGCCGCTGAGGCTGCTGCTGTCGCGGGGGCCAAGCTCGTCGCCCGGATCGTCCTCGGCCGGCGGCTCGACGGGGTCGGCCGGCGCGAGCAGGTCGGCGACGCCCGCCGGCAGCAGGCGGGTGATGCTGGTCAACAACGACGACCGGGCGCACAGCTCGGCCACCACGGGCGAGGCGCCGGCCGCGACCAGCACCACCCCGAGCAGCAGTACCGCCCCGACCAGCCCCGCCAGGGCGGCGCCGGCGAGCCGGTCGAGCCAGCCCAGGTGGAGCGCCTCGAGGGTGCGCTGGAGCCCCCAACCGGCGGCCACGGCGAGACCGAGGCAGACCAGGGATGGCAGCAGCCAGCCGAGTACGGTCGCCAGCGGCGGCTGCACCCAGGGAGCAAGTCTCTCCGCCACCTCGAGGTGGGTCGCCACCGCCAGCCACAGCCCGAGGACGAGACCGCCGAGACCGAAGACGATCCGGAGGGCGCCCTTCCAGAAGCCGCCCAGCGTGATGCCGAGCCAGACCACCCCGAGGACGACGTCGACCAGAGTCACGGGAGCAGACGCACCGTCAGTCGGAGGAAATCGGCCTCGGTCACCAGCCCGACGAGGCGGCCGGCCTCGTCGACCACCGGCAGGCAGCCATACTTGGAACGCAGCAGAATGCGCGCCGCCTCCGCGACCGGGGTCTCCGGTCCGACGGTGAGCAGGTCGCGGTGCATGACCTCCGATACCGGCACGGTCAGGAACACCCAACGCTGCTCGTCGGCTTCGACCTCGGCGAAGATCGAGAACGAGGCCGCCAGGAGGTCTCGGTGGGTCACCAGCCCGACCAGCGACCGCTCGCGCACCACCGGCAGGTGCCGGATCCGACCCCGCTCCATGCAACGCTGGGCATGGGCGAGGGTCTCGTCCTCGGTGAGCGTGACCAGCTCGGTGCTCATCAGCTCGCGGACCTTCATGCGGCGAGGCACTGCGCCCAGTGTAACGCAGGGCCCACCGGGGATGTCGGTCACATGTAGAGCCCGCCGGAGACGTTGAGCACGACCCCCGTGACGTAGGAGGCGCCGGGCCCGGCGAGGAAGGCGACCGCCGCGGCCACGTCCTCCGAGGTCCCGAGGCGGGGGATGGCCACGGTGCGCAGCAGCGCCTCGCGCTGGGTGTCGGACAGCTGCTCGGTCATCGCGGTCTGGATGAACCCGGGCGCAACCGCGTTGACCGTCACGCTGCGTGGACCGAGCTCGCGGGCAAGGCTCTTGGTGAAGCCGATCAGCCCGGCCTTGGAGGCGGCGTAGTTGGCCTGGCCGGCGTTGCCCATCAGACCGACCACCGAGGCGACGTTGACGATCCGGCCCGAGCGCTGGCGCATCATGAGGCGGGCCGCCGGCTGCGTGACGTTGAAGACGCCGTCGAGGTTGATCTCGAGCACCCGGCGCCAGTCCTCGGCCTTCAGCCGGATCAGGAGCTGGTCGCGGGTGATGCCGGCGTTGTTGACCAGGATGTCGAGCCGCCCGTACCGGGCCTGCACGCCCTCGACCACCGCCGCCGCCGCCGCCGGGTCGGTGACGTCGAGGGCGGCCGCCTCGGCCGCGCCGCCGGCGTTGCAGATCTCGGCCACCGTCTCGGCGGCGTCGAGCACGTCGCCGCAGACCACGGTCGCTCCCTGGGTCGCCAGTCGGTGGGCGATCGCGGCGCCGATGCCGCGGGCCCCGCCGGTGACCAGCGCCACCTGTCCTCGAAGCTCACTCATGCTGTCCTCCCTGGCGCCCGTTGCCGGCCGCCGCCTCGCCGAGGCCGAGAGCGGCGAGCGCCGCCCCGACCCCCTCGGCGGTGCCGACGGCGTGGCACACGGCGTTGCGCTCCACCCGGCGGACCAGGCCGCAGAGCACGCTGCCCGCCCCCACTTCGAGAAACGTGTCGAAGCCGTCGGCGACCATGCGCGCGATGGTCTCCGACCACAGCACCGGCGCGTCGACCTGTCGTACCAGTCCGTCCCTCAGCTCGTCGGCGCGCTCGACCGGGCAGGCGTCGACGTTGCGGTACAGCGGCACCGCCAGGTCTCTGAAGCCGGCCGCGCGCAACGTCGGCTCGAGCCCCTGTCGTGCCGGCCGCATCAGGGGCGAGTGGAAGGGCGCCGACACCGGCAGCGCGACGGCGCGACGGGCGCCGAGCTCCCGGCAGCGGGCGCAGGCGCCCTCGACGCCACGCGCCGAGCCGGCGATCACCACCTGCGCCGGCGAGTTGAAGTTGGCCGCGACCACGACCTCCCCGGTGGCCTCGGACTCGGCGCGACAGGCCGCGACGACCTGGTCGTCCTCGAGGCCGAGCACCGCCGCCATGGCCCCCTCTCCCACCGGCACCGCCTGCTGCATCAGCCGCCCCCGAAGACGGACGATCCGCAGCGCCTCCTCGAGCTCGAGACCACCGGCGGCGACGACCGCCGAGTACTCGCCGAGGCTGTGGCCGGCCACCGCCGCGACCTCGAGGCCGGCGGCCACGAGCACCCGCCAGGCGGCAATCGAGTGGGCCAGCAGCGCCGGTTGGGTGTTCTCGGTGAGGCGCAGCGCCTCCTCGGGGCCCTCCCAGCAGAGCTGGGTGAGCCCACCGCCGAGGGCGGCGTCGGCCGCCGAGAAGACCTCGGCGGCCACCGGCCAACGCTCGGCGAGGTCGCGGCCCATGCCGACCGCCTGGCTCCCCTGTCCAGGGAACAGCGCAGCGATGCGTGTCATCCGCGCCTCCACGCCACTCAGTAGCGCATCAGGGTTGAGCCCCAGGTGAGGCCGCCCCCGAAGGCCGACATCAGCACCAGGTCGCCGCGCTTCAGACGACCCTGGTCCCGGGCCTCGTTGAGCGCCAGCGGGATCGACGCCGCCGAGGTGTTGCCGTGCTCGTCCACCGTGACGACGAGCTTGTCCAGCGGCAGCTTGAGCTTCCTGGCCGTGCCCTGC
>CAZKKP010000048.1:5686-6352 GCA_964553295.1 uncultured Thermoanaerobaculia bacterium
CGGGATCGACGCCGCCGAGGTGTTGCCGACCCGCTGGACGTTGGTGAACACCTGCTCCTCGGACAGTCCGAGCCGGGCGCCGACCGCCTGGATGATCCTGAGGTTGGCCTGGTGAGGAATGAACAGGTCGAGGTCGGAAGCGGTGACGCCGGCCTGCTCCATGACCTGCTGGCTGAGCTCGGTGAGCGCCCGCACCGCCACCTTGAATGTCTCGTTGCCGCGCATCTTGATGAACGGCAACCGCTGCTCGATCGAGTCAAGACTGTGGGGCGGGAAGCGGCAGCCACCGCCGGGCATCGAGATCAGGTCGGCAAGGGTGCCGTCGGTACGCCAGGAGATCTGCAGGATGCCGTCGCCCGGCGCCGACGGCTGCAGCACCACTGCCGCTGCGCCGTCGCCGAACAGCACGCAGGTCGCACGGTCGCTCCAGTCGACGTAGCGGGTCAGGCACTCGGCGCCCACCACCAGCACGGTTCGGGCCTCGCCGGTGGCGATGAACTGGCGGGCGACGTTGAGGCTGTAGGTGAAGCCCGAGCAGGCCGCCGACAGGTCGAAGCAGGCAGCATTGACCAGCCCGAGACGGGGCTGCACGATCGCAGAGGACGCGGGAATCGGCTGCTCGACGGTGGCGGTGGCGAGGATCATCAGGTCGACGTCCTGAGGCTC
>CAZKKP010000048.1:6362-14679 GCA_964553295.1 uncultured Thermoanaerobaculia bacterium
TCGACAAGGTCGACGAGGGCCTCGTCGTCGGCCACAACCCGGCGCTCCCTGATGCCGGTGCGGGTCGTGATCCACTCGTCCGTGGTGTCGACGAGGCGCTCGAGGTCGGCGTTGGTCAGGACCTTCTCGGGCAGGTAGCAGCCCATCCCTGAAATCTTCGCTGATCGAGCGAAGTGATCGTGCATCAGTCGTTCCCTCTCCACGCCGGGGTGGCGAGCACCTCGTGGACCTTGTCGCCGATCTGCCGCAGGACATCGCTCGAGGCGTAGGAGTCGGCGAAGCGCAGCGCGTTCCGGATGGCCTTCCGGTTCGACCGGCCGTGGCAGATCAGGCACGGTCCCGCCACCCCGAGCAGCGGCGCACCGCCGTACTCGGCGTAGTCGACCTTCTTCTTGAGGTTGCGGAAGGCGCCCTTGGCGATCAGCAGCCCGGCGCCATACAGCGGCGACTTGCGCGCCTCCTCCATGAGCATCCCGATGACCATCTCGCCGAGGCCTTCGGCGACCTTGAGGACGACGTTGCCGGTGAAGCCGTCGCAGACGATGACGTCGACCGTGCCGCTGAACACGTCGCGGCCCTCGACGTTACCGACGAAGTTGATGCCGGCGCCCGACAGGGCCCGAAACTGCT
Organism: uncultured Thermoanaerobaculia bacterium; assembly: GCA_964553295.1. Lineage (GTDB taxonomy): Bacteria > Acidobacteriota > Thermoanaerobaculia > Thermoanaerobaculales > Sulfomarinibacteraceae > CAZKKP01. The sequence continues at coordinate 6,993 of CAZKKP010000048.1, forward strand.
CGCGAGCCCGGGGTCCGCCCTTGCCCTCTTCCTCCCCAACGGACATCAGGCCGACGCTCGGCCGCGACACCCCGAGCACGCGTTCGGCGTAGAACGAGCCCATCACCGCGAACTGCATCAGCTGGCTCGGTTTGCACTCGACGTTGGCGCCCACGTCAAGGACCAGGGTCTGGCCCTTCATGCGTGGCAGGATGGCCGCCAGGGCCGGTCGGTCGACCCCCTCGATCATGCCCAGGCAGCTCTTGGCGGCTACCCAGGCGGCGCCGGTGTTGCCGGCGGTGACCATGGCCGAGGCCTGGCCGTCGCGCACCAGCCGGGCCGCGACGCTGAGGGAGGAGTTGCGCTTGCCGCGCAGCACGGCGACCGGCGCCTCGTCGTTGGCGACCACGTCCTCGGCGTCGACCAGCTGCAGCCCGTCGGGCAGTGACGGCAGCCGACTGACCTCTCGTCGCAGCCGCCGGATCGGACCCACCAGGGTGACCGGGATGCGGTGCTCGAGCACCGCCTCGAGGGCAGCCTCGACCCGGACCCGCGGCGGACCGTCCCCGCCCATGGCATCCAGCGCGATGGGGCGGCGCGCGGTCATGGGGCAGCGCGCGGATCGGTCACCGATCCTCGACGTCCGAGCCGAAAGGCCATAAGATCAGTCGAGCTCTTCGACCTTCATCACCTCGCGGCCCTTGTAGCTGCCGCAGTGGGGGCACACCTGGTGCGGCGCCTTGGGCTCGAAGCACGAGGTGCACAGGCTCGAGCCCGGGATCGCCAGGGCATCGTGCGATCGGCGCTTGTCGCGCCGGGTGCGGGTATGACGTCGTTTCGGGTTCGGCATCGTCGTTCTCCGTTCTCGCGAAATCGGGCTCAGGAGCTCGCGAGGCCGCGCAGGGCATCCCAACGCGGGTCGGTCTCCGGCTCACAGCGGCAGGCGCCCGGCTGGTTGCGGTTGCCGCCGCAGCTCGGGCACAGGCCGGCACAGTCGTCCATGCACAGCGCGCGCATCGGCAGCGCGAGCAGGATCTGCTCGACCGCCAGGTCGAGGGTGTCGAGCACGTCGCCGTCGAGGAAACTGACCTCGAGCTCGTCGTCGTCAAGACCGACCTCGTCGCCGTCGGCCAGCGCCGCCGCCGGCCGCAGCTCGAGCGCGAAGCCCTCGTCGAAGCTCCAGCTCACCGTCGCCAGGCAGCGGTCGCAGGCAAGGGTCGCCTGCCCCGCGACCCGGCCCTCGAGCCGGTAGCCGAGGTGGGTGCGGTGCACCGCCCCGACGAGACGCACCGGCGACACCCCCGAAACCCGGACCGTGTCCAGGCGCTCAGGCGCGACCTCGAACTCCTCCGCGAAGCTCAGCGTCTCGTTCTCGACCCGGGACAGCTCGATCTTCACACACCCCTCCCCCCGGCGCGGGAACGCGAAGTATAGCACCGTCGTGGGGTGAGGGAAGAGGCGCCACTCAGCGACCGCCGGAGGAGCCGAGGGCGACCGCCGCATCCGCAACCCGGGGCGCCAGGGCCAGGGCGAACAGACCCGCTCCCAGGGCCGCGACCGAGACCAGGGTCCACAGCGGTTCGCCGAGGATGGGCACGAAGCGGCACGCGAGCAGCAGCCCGACACCCACGAGGACCTCGGCCGACAGCGGCGCCAGCCGACCGAGGCGGCGCCACAGCAGCCCTCCGAGGTGACCCCCGAGCAGGGTCAAGCCGAGGATCTTGAGGGAGAGCACGAGCACGAAGAGCGCCGCCGTCAGCGGGACGCCGAGGGCCGGACCGAGGCCGAGGGCCGCGACCAGGGCGGCGACGAAGGTGACCACGACCAGGAGGCCGACGGCGACCACCTTGAGGCCGAGGCGGGGCAGCAGAGCCACCGGCCGGCGCAGCCGAGCCGGGATCAGGAAGGCGAGCAGGGTGGTGACGACCAACCAGAGCCCGACCAGGAGCAGACGCAGCGCCAGCTCGACTCTCCCGGACGCCGCCGGGCCGACCGGCGTCACCGTCAGGGTCGCCAGGGAGGACACCGACAGCACCCGACCCTCAACCTGGGCCGCCGGATCGGCCTGGACGGCGCCGAAGACCGCGATCACGTGTCCCTCGACCCGGGCCGAAGGGCCGAGCTCGACGTCGCCGGCGAGCACGATCACGTCGCCGGAGACCGGCCCGTCCACCTCGAGGTCGACGAGCGCCGCCATCCGCCCCGGGCCGGGCCAGGCCGCCGCCGGCATGGCGGCCAGCAGCAGCGCGACGGCTGCAGCCGCGGCGGTCAGCCGCGACGGGACCATTCGACCGCCCTCGCCCAGCGCCGCGACGCCACGACGGCCAGGGCGCCGCCGCCGAGCGCGAGCCCGGCCGAGCCGAGCAGCACGAGGGGCGGAACCAGCACGGGGACGTTTCGGGCCAGGGCGCCGACCACGGTCGCCGAGTCCCGGACCGCACCGAGCAGCGCCAGCCAGCCCTGGGAGGACCAGCCCGGCAGCGCACCTACCAGGCCAATCCCGGGAATGCCGCCGACGAGCGCCGCTCCGACGACGGCCACCGAGGCCGACAGCGCCACCGGCGCGAAGGCGACGACCCGGCGACGTCGGCGGTGGAACTCGGCGCCGGCGATCATGCGGCCGATCAGCTCGTCGCTCGTCGGCGCCAGCGATCGCCCGATCAGCTCGCCGAGGCGAGCCTCCCTGTCGGCCACCTCGCGACACCGGGCGCAGTCGAGCAGGTGGCGGGCGACCTCATCCTGAAGGCACGCCGGATCGCCGGCCACCTCGACCAGCAGCTCCTGAGTCCGTTCGCAGTCGCGATCCACCGGATGCCTCCCTCGCCTGCCTCATACGAAGGCAGTCAGCGCGTTCCGTAGTACGGTGTGGGCGCGGAAAAGTTTGTTCTTCACGGTGCCCAGCGGCATCCCCTTGAGCTCGGCGATCTCCTGGTAGCTCAGGCCGGCGAAGTGGCGCAGCAGGACGAGTTCGCGGTACTCCGGCCGCAGGCCCTCGATCGACCGGCGAAGCTCTGCCGCGAGCTCGCGGTTCTCGAGGTGGCCGAGGGGGTCCTTGGCCTCGTCGGCGACCGTCACCTCGAGTTCCTCGCCGTCACGGTCCTGGCGCTGCAGCGGCACGGTGGACAGCCGGCGGCGCCGGAGCTGGTCGATGCCGAGGTTGTGGGCGATGCGGAACAGCCAGGTCGAGAAGCGGTACCTCGGGTCGAAGCGGTCGAGGGCCGACCAGGCCCGGATGAAGGTCTCCTGGGAGAGCTCCCTCGCCACCTCCAGATCGCCGACGATCTGGGCGAGGAACGCGGTCAGCCGACGCTGGTACCGCCTGATGAGGGCGGCGAAGGCGTCGGCCTCACCGTCGAGGGCGAGGGCGACGAGATCTTCGTCGGTCGGAGCAACCGGCTCGGTCGACACGGCGCGGACATTCTACAGAGTCAGGGTCGATCAGCGGCCACGGTCGCTCCCGGCGCCGCCGACGGCCGGTCCGTCACAGCTGGAACGGAACCCGGACGTCGCTCTCCTCGAGGTCGACACCGAGCATCCAGCGTCCCCCGGTCACCCCCCCCTCGACGCGGAAGTACAGCCGCTCGACGCAGGCCCGCTGGTCGTTGAGCGACACCGTGTCGAAGCTCACCGACGTGCCCGGCTCGACGAAGAACTGGAACCAGCAGCCCTGACGCGCCCGCGGGAAGTAGGCGAGCAGCGGGCTCGCCACGATGCTCGCCTGGCGGGTACGAACCCGCAGCACGGAGTAGGCATGGGCGAGCTCGGCCTGGGTCGCGAGGGGCACGCGCCGGCCGGCAGGGGTGCGGACGAAGATGGCATCGCGGCGGACGGTGGCCGCGTGCCGGTCCGTCGCGGTCACCGCGAGGTCGAGAATCAGCCAGTCGGCGCCGAGGTTCGCCGCCGCATACCGGGTGTCGACCACCACCCAGACGTCGCGCCCGGCCAGGCGCACGGTGTGCGCACCGACCTGCTCGAGGACCGGCGGGTCGGTCGCCACCAGCGCGCCGGCGGCGCAGCCGCCCAGGCCGGCGAGCAGCACCAGCCCACCCCACATAACCCCTCGCCGAGCACCCTGGTCGATGGCCATCACGCCTCCGCGCTACCCGAATGGTAGCGCACACGCCTGCATGAGCGTCCGTGTAGACTCGTCGCGGAGGTGGTCATGCCCGGAACCGTCCGAAGGCCCCTGGTGACTGCAGCAGCGCTGGCGACAGTGATCGCCCTGGGCCTACCCGCCGCGGTCCGGGGGGAGGAGAGCGACCGCCGGCCGGTCGGCGGGCTGGCCTTCCTCGACGAGATCGAGCTGACCGTGGTCAACCTGACGGTGATGGTCACCGACAAGAACGGCCACGCGGTGACCACCCTCACCGCCGACGACTTCGAGGTCACCCAGGACGGCGAGCGCAAGCCGATCACCAACTTCCAGCTCTTCACCGAGGAGAGCTTCCGGCCCGGGCGCGAGCCCGCCGTCTCGAGCGGCGCGCCGCCTACCGCCTCCGACGACGTCGCGGCACCCGCCGACCTGCGACCGGTCTTCCTCGCGGTCTACGTCGACCACGACAACCTCGACCCGCCCGACCGCAACCGGATCCTGACCCAGGTCCGGGCCTTCATCACCGACAACCTCCGACCGCCGGTGCAGATGATGGTCATCAGCCGCCAGCGCGAGCCCAAGATCCTGCAGGATTTCACCTCCGAACCCGAGCTCGTGCTCGACGCCCTGCGCGGCGTGCGTCGCGAGACCGGCGGCCGCTCGACCTTCGACCAGGACCGGCGCAAGCTGCTCGAGGACATGCAGCGCTACCGCCAGGACGGCGGCGGCACCTCGGTCAACAGCCCGTCGCGGATGCTGGCGCAGGTCATAGGCCTCGCCGAGGAGGAGTCGAACCGCCTGTCCTTCTCCCTGGGGTCGCTCCGGGAGGTGGTGACGATGCTCTCCGGCCTGCCCGGGAAGAAGGGCATCCTCTATGTCTCCAACGGCCTGCCGATGACCCCGGTGCTCGAGCTCTTCTACGCCTATGCCAACGCCTACAACGAGCAGGGCACCGTGACCATGGCCTCGCGCTACAACCAGAGCCGCGCCTACCGCTCCCTGGTGGCGGCGGCCAACGCCCAGGACGTCACCCTGTACACCCTCGACGCGAGCGGGCTTTCGGCCACCGGCATCGCGGGCCCCGAGCACTCGACCGCCCTCGACCCGGTCGCCGCCTCGATCGGCCGCGGCAACTACACGGACTCGCTGCGCTACCTCGCCGACGGCACCGGCGGGATCGCGATCGTCAACACCAACGACGTGACGCCGGGGCTCGGCCGCATCCAGCAGGACTTCTTCACCTACTACTCGATCGGCTACCCCCTGGCGCCGAGCGGTTCGGACACGGTCCACGAGGTTCGGGTGCGGCTGCCCAACCACCCCGATCACACCCTGCGCTACCGCCAGCGTTTCGTCGAGAAGTCGCTGGAGACGCAGGTCCAGGACCGGGTGGTCACCGGGCTGCTCTTCCCCCTCGAGGACAACCCGATGCTGCTCGAGGTCGTCACCGGCCAGCCGGCGCCGGCCCTCGTCGACCGCTGGATGGTGCCGCTGACCGCGAGCTTCCCGCTCGCCGCGGTCGCCCTGCTGCCCGAAGGCTCCGACCTCGTCGGCCGCCTGGTGATGTTCGTCGCGGCCCGGGACAGCGAGGGCAAGCAGTCCGACCTGGTCCGCCAGGAGCACGAGGTCCGGGTGTCGGCAACGTCCTACGACGAGGCCCAGGATCAGCGCTACGTCCTCGAGATGTCGCTGCTCATGGAGCAGGGCAGCCACACCGTGGCGATCGGCCTGCTCGACCCGATCACCCGGCAGGCCTCCTACCGCACCGTGCGCGCCCGGGTGCCGGCCGGATCCTGACCCGGATCTCTCACCAGCGATAGCGCAGCCCGAGTTCGACGGTCCGCGGCGGCTGCCGCACTAGCGCCGCACCCCACACCTCGGAGGTTCGCTGCTCGGCGGTGTCGAGGCCGACGGCGTCACCCTCCTCGAGCAGGCTCCAGCGGGGATCGCCACGCAGCGCCGCCTGGCGGTCGAAGAGGTTGCGGATCTCCAGGCCGAGCTCGACGACGCCGGCGCCCAGCGCCACCGGCTGGGCCAGGCGCAGGTCGACCTGCCAGGTCGACGGACCCCGACCGGCGCCGCCCAGGGGGCGCTGGTCCAGGCGGAGGTCCTGGGAGCTGGCGCCGAGACGCTCCAGCGGCGCGCCGCTCGCCCACCAGCCGGTGGCCCCAGCCACCAGACCGCCGGCGAAGGTGTAGGAGCCCAAAGCCCGGACCTGCCAGGGCCGCTCGCCGGGCATCGGTCCACGGGCGCCCTCGAGGTCGCTGACCCTGAACGGCTCGACCGCCAGCGGCCCCTCCAGCCGCTCCCACGCCGCGCCACGGCCGCTCGCCGCGGCGCCCTTGCTGTGCTGGTGGGCGACGGAGACCTCGGCCTGCCAGCCGTCCCCGAGCCGCTTGCGCAGCCGCAGCTCGGCCGCCCTCAGAGTGCGGCAGAGCGGCGGCAGCCGAGCCGGTCGACCGTCGTCGCCGAGGAAGGGCAGCACGGCCCCGGCGCCAGCCAGCCACCATTGTCCGGTCGCCGGGTCGACCACCCGAACCGGGCCGTCCTCCCCCGACCGGTAGTGCAGCACCAGGCCGACCGCGAGACCGCCGAGCACCTCGCCCTCGGCGCCGGCCGCCAGCTCGAGCGCGGTCGGCATCCCGGTCCCGGGCGCCACCTCGAGGATCGGCGGGCCCGACACCTCGACGACCTGCCCGGGCGGTCCCGCAGCCCAGGCCGCCGGCCCCTCCCCCGCCAGCCGGATTCGCCGCCAGGGGTCGGTCGCCAGCGGCCCGCGGTCGGGGTCGACGGCCGGCAGTCGGTGGCGGCGGGCGCCGTGCAGGAAGAGCCGCGAGCGGCCGAGACCCTCCGGGTCCCAGACCACCCCGACGACCACGTCGAGCCGCTCGTCGAGGCCCTCGCGCAGCCGGACGGTGCTCTCGGCGCCGCCCTCAAGCTCGAGCACGGCGGCTCGCAGCCCGACCTCGAGGCCGAGGTCAGGGCGCGGGCGCCAGCGGTCCCCGACCCACAGGGCGAGCTCGCTCAGCCGGTACTCCGCCGACCACGAGGGGTCGAGGGCGAGCAGCAGCGCCTGCTCCTCGCGGAGCCGGACGCGGGCGCCTGACAGGTCGACCGCCAGGCCGGCGCCGCAGTCGCCGCCGGCGGCGGCCGCGCCCGGAACGCCGGCCACCGGCAGGCAGACCGGGACGGCGGCGGTCGCCGGGAAGCTCCGCCGGGCGACCGACTCTCGTCGGTCGACGCCGAGGCGCAGCAGGTGGCGACCCCGCCCGGCCTCGAGCTCGACGCCCGCCCGGCGCAGCTCGTGGTGGTCGTCGAAGGGCGCGAAGCCGGCGCCGCCGGTGAATGCCCCGTCCCCGACCCCGTGGCTGAAGCGGCCATCCAGGGTCTGGTCCTGGAGGCTCGGCGCCGTCGACCACGGCCGCGGGCTCGAGCTCGCCGTCGACCGCCCGACCCAGGCGCTGGCGAACCAGTCCCGGCCGAGGACGGCGACGAACCGCAGCCCGAGCCCGAGCTCGCGGTCCCGCCGGTCGAACCCGGTCTCCGCAGCCTGGTCGACGTCGACCACGAAGAGATCGGCGACCTCGCCGGCAACCCGTTCCTCGCCGGCGAGCA
>CAZKKP010000049.1:0-10055 GCA_964553295.1 uncultured Thermoanaerobaculia bacterium
GGGTGGGTCGCCGAGCTCGGGGAGCTGGCGCCCTGCGAGCACGGCGGCGAGCTCGACGAGATCGGCGTCGCCTGTCTCGACCGGCAAGCCGCTCTCGGCGAGCAGCCGGATGAAGGCGAGGCGGCTGCCGAGCAGACCGCGCTCGCGCTCGCGGCGGGGGAAGCGGAAGCCGGCCTGCTCGAAGGGGGCGAGATCGGGGGCGCGGACGATCGAGCCGCCGACCCGCGCGAACCCGGTCTGCTCGAGCTCGAGCACCGTCGGCCAGTCCAGGGAGCGGCCCTCCACCTCGTGCCGCACCCGCAGCCGGACCTTGCCGTTGGGGGTGCTCTCGGCGGCCAGGCCGGCCGCGAGCGGGGCCTTCGGTTGGCGGTATCGGGCGAGGTGACTGTGCGGCAGGTACCAGGAGTGCTGGCCGAGCTGGGGGTGGTCCAGGTTGAGGAAGCGCAGCGCGTCGCGGCCGCGCAGCACCTGGGTTCCCCGACGGTGGTAGGGGACGAGGGGCGTTGCCGGGTCGAGCACCCGACAGAGCCGTGCGCCGATGCGCGCCCAGCGGCCGTGGATGCGGCCCGCGAGCTGCTCGGAGGTGAGCACGGTTCCGTCGGCCAGTCGGTAGCCCGGCTCGAGGATGATGGTGTCTTCCTCCCATCGCCCCGACAGCACCGGGTTGAGGCGTGCCTCGGACAGCTCGAGGCCCTCGAGCTCGCCGTCGAGCTCGATCTGCGGCAGGGTGCGCAGCAGCGGCAGCACGGTCGGGAGCACCGCGGCGGAGAAGCAGACCAGCCGGCGGTCGCCCGAGGGCAGGGTGATGTGCACCTCCACCGCCTGGTCGACCAGGCGGGCGGTCGCGGTGCCGAAGTGCTGCAGCGACAGCTGCAGTTCGAGCGCGTTGCGCAGGTCGCCGCCGGTGAGGTGGCTGAGGTCGACGCGCTCGGCGGCGCTGCCGGCCGGGGCGAGAAACGGGTGGCGGGAGTTGCCGCGCCAGACGGCGCCGGCGCCGAGCCGGTGCAGGGTCGGGCGGACGTCGAGCCACTGCAGCAGCGCCGCCGCGGCGTGCGGGCACGGCGAACGCTCCGATCCGCATGCGCTGCAGGTCGAGTCGATGCTGCCGAGCTCGGGGCCTGCGGACAGCCGGACCTGGCAGGCGGGTCGGTCGAGGTAGGCCTCGACGTCCTCACCGGTCCAGGTGAGCCTGAGGACACGACGGTCCCGATAGAGGCGGTAGCCGTGCTCGGCCGACTCGCGCGGCAGCAGGCCGAGGACCTCGCCCCGGCCCAGCTGGAACAGTCGCGAAGCTGAACCGCTGGAGACGGCCTGCGACGACTCGCGAGCCATAGCCCCTCATCCTACCAGGAACGGCCTCGACCTGCGGAGGGGTCGAGGCAGGCGGCGGAGTCCGGTCCCGACGTTCGCGTCAGGCGGCACTCTCGGCGAGATACGCGAGCAGCTCGTCACCGGTGAGTGGAGCGCTCAGCAGGTAGCCCTGCAGCTCGTGGCACGAGGCGTCGCGGAGCAGCTCGAGCTGCTGCGGGCTGGAGACGCCGACGGCGGCGACGCGGAGCCCGAGCTCCCGGGAGACGGCGAGGACGGCCCGGACGATGGCCCCGGCGTCCCGGCTCGACGGCAGGCTGTCGACAAGGGTGCGGCTCAGGACCACGGTGCTCACGGGCAGGCGCCGCAGGGCGGCGAGGGAGAGTGCCTCGATCCCGACGTCGTCGACGGCGATCTCGAAGCCCAACCCGTGGAGCTGCTCGAGAGTGTGCCGCTGGTCCTCGACCGCGTTCATCAGGTCGGCGCAGGCGATCTCGAGGCGTACCCTGTTTGCCGGGACCCCGGCCTCGGAGATCGCCGAGGAGAGGGTCGCCGCGAGGCTGCCGTCGGCCAGCTGGCGTCGGGACAGGTTGACGGCGACGAAGAGCTCCAGGTGGCCGGCGTCGCGCCATGCTCTCAGCAGTCGGGTCGCCTGGCGGATGACGTGTTCGCCGACGGGGACGACGAGACCGGTCTCCTCCGCCAGCGGGAGGAAGGTCGCTGGCAGCCGGTCGGCCGCGGAGTCGATCGACCAGCGGACCAGGGCCTCGGCGCCGACGATCAAGCCGGAGCCGGCCTCGAAGCGGGGTTGATAGGCGACCCGGAAGCGGTCTGCGGCTAGTGCGGCGCGGAGCTGTCGCTCGAGCTCCAGACGCTCCTCGAGGCGGCGGTTCATGTCCGGCACGAACAGCTGCAGCCCGCCCGGTCCGAGCTCCTTGGCGCGGTACATGGCGAGGTCCGCGTTGCGCAGCAGGATGTCGGCCGAGGCGCCGTCGGCCGGGTAGAAGGTCATGCCGAAGCTGGCGGTCACCTCGAGTCGGCGGCCGGCAATCTCGAGAGGCTCGGCCAGGGCCTGCTGGGCGCAGTGCACCGCCCGGACCGCGCCGAAGGTGTCGCCGAGGCCGGTGAGCAGGAGGACGAACTCGTCGCCGCCGAAGCGCGCCACCGTGTCCTCGTCGCGTACGCAGCCGCGTAGGACCAGGGCGACGTGCTGCAGCAGCTGGTCCCCGGTCGAGTGCCCGTGGGTGTCGTTGACCTCCTTGAAGTCGTCGAGGTCGACGAAGACGACGGCGAGCATGGCGCTCTTGCGGCGAGCCTGGGCGAGGGCCATCTGCAACCGGTCGTCGAGTAGGGAGCGGTTGGGCAGGCCGGTCAGCGGGTCGTGCTGGGCGAGGTGCTGGATGGCGAGGTGGTCACGCTTGATGTCCGACATGTCGTGGAACACTGCGACGAAGTTCGTCGTACGTCCGTGCTCGTCCCGGATGGCGCTGATGTTCAGCCACTCCGGATATGCCTCGCCGCTCTTCTTGCGGTTCCAGATCTCGCCGCTCCACTGGCCCTTGCCCAGCAGCGCGCTCCACATACGCTCGTAGAAGCTGGTGTCGTGCCGCTCCGAGCGCAGCATCCGCGGGTTCTGGCCGATGGCTTCCTCGGCGGAGTAGCCGGTGATCGCGGAGAAGGCCGGGTTGACCATCACGATCGTGCCGTCCGGATCGGTGACGACGATGCCCTCCAGGGCGTTCTCGAAGACCCTCTCGGCGAGCCGCGCGGTCGCTGCGGAGGTCCTGAGGTCGGAGGTGACGGTCCGCAGCTGTCTCTCTGTGGAGCGTCGGCGGTGGATCGAGTCGAGCAGCAGGCCGAGGGCGAGGATTACCGTCATTGCAAGCAGTCGCTGCGCCAACAGGTCCCGGTCGGGCGCCCAGAGATGCTGCAGCAGGCGGGCCAGGTCGCGATCGACGAGCAGTGCTGCGACGAGGGACTCGAGCACGGGGTAGACCGCGGCCGCGGCGATCGTCGCGAGGATTGCGACGCGTCGGTAGAAGGGGCGGGCCGAGGCAGGCGGGTGCGGCTTCATGGCTTCATGAGACGGAGGCGACCACCGTGGCGGTCGGCTGCCGCATGGTCGAGGAAATCACCGTGCGGCGCCATCTCATTCCAGGGGCCGTTGGCGGTGGGTCGGCAGAACCCGAGCACGAGGATGAGGTGTGGGAGAAGGTTCTTCTATAGAGCAGCTTACATGTAATCTGAGTTGCACACACTAATATTTGGGAGAATTTGCTCTCATGCTACTTGACATATAAGCACTCAGGTATTATATTCTGAGCGTGAGAGAGAACGACGAAAGGAGGAACGAGCAATGCGGAGTTTGATTCGATGGGAGCCGACCGGCGACCTGTACTCGGTGGCGGATCGTATGGATCGTCTCTTCGAGGAGATGATGGGACGCGGCCTGCGGCGCTCCGCCGAGGACCGCGCCCTGCGCGGCGCCTGGGCGCCGGCCGTCAACATCGCCGAGGATTCCGACGCGATCCGGATCACGGCCGACCTGCCGGGACTGAAGCCCGAGGACGTCGAGCTGACCGTCGACAACGGCATGCTGACCATGCGCGGCGAGCGGCGCATGGCCGAGCAGCGCGAGGGCGAGACCTGGCACCGGGTGGAGCGGGTCTACGGCGCCTTCGAGCGCACCTTCACACTGCCCAGCACGGTCGACGTCAACGGCATCGAGGCCAGCTTCGCCAACGGCGAGATGACGGTGCGGCTGCCCAAGCGCGAGGAGTCCAAGCCGCGGTCGGTGAAGATCAACGTCACCTCGGCGTGAGCGCAGTCGCTCCCGCGACCCCAACCGAGAGGCCCCGGGATCCCCGGGGCCGTTTTCGTGTGCGCTGGCTGCGGCGGCTTGACCGGGACCCTGGCGTCCGTGCGAGGCTGTGCTCGCACAGGAGGCCGAGATGCTCGATTCACTGCTCCCCGCTCTGGCGATCTTCCTGCTCCGGGTCGTAGACGTGTCCATGGGCACGGTGCGGATCATCCTCATGATCCAGGGCCGCCGATTCCTGTCGTCGGCGATCGGGTTCGTCGAGGTGTCGGTCTTCATCACCGCGGTCGCCTCGGTGGTATCCGCTCCACTCGATCCGCTGCGCATCCTCGCCTACGGCGGCGGCTTCGCGGCCGGAACCTGGCTGGGCGTCACCGTGGACCGCAAGATGGCCCTCGGCGACGTCATCGTCCGGATCATCAGCAGGTCCTTCCGACCCCTGGTCAAGGACCTGACGGCGAGTGGCTTCGGGGTGACGATCCTGGAGGGGCGTGGCGGCCGGGGCAGCGAGGTGGGGCTGGTCTTCTCGGTCTGTCGACGCCGCGAGATGCAGCAGATGATGCGCTCGATCCGTCGTATCGACGCCGACGCCATCGTCACCGTGCAGGAGATCAGACAGCAGTACCACGGCTACTTCGCGCCGAAGAGGCCAGCCCTGGCTGCGGTGCGCCCGGTCGAGGACACCCGGGTCTGACGCGGTGTCGTCGCCATGAAGAGGACCGGAGTAGACTCGCGACGTGCCCGGCCGCTGTCCATGGTGTCGCGAGCCTCTCCCGTCTCGCCATCCCGCGGCGAGCCCCTGCCCGGCATGCGGCCGCCGGCTGGTCGACGAGCAGGGCCGCGAACTGCGCGACCTCGACCTGCGTTTCGAACGGGTGGAGGCCGAGCAGTGTCGCAGATTCCAGCTCTTCATGTTTGCCGGGGCCGCGGCCACGGCGGCGGTCGCTCTCGCGCTGCCGGTGACACACCTCGCCGCGGTGCTGCTGGTGCCGCTGATGGTCGCGTCGCACCTGTTGGCGGTCCGGCTGCTGCTGGTCGGCGACGCGGTCCGGCTGCTCGGGCGGCGGCGCCGGCTGTTCAACCGCTGGCTGACCCGTCTCACCTTCCTGTGGGTCGGAGGCCTGGGCTACGGTCTCGGGACGGCGCCGCTGATCGGCGTGGTGCCCGCCGTGGGCGTGTTCCTGGCCCTCACGGCGGCCGCTCACCACTACACCCTGTGGGGGCTGCGCGCCGAACGCGACCGTCGTCCGCTGACCGGCTGGGAGAAGCTCAGCTTCGGCTGCGTCGGTCTGCTGACACTCGCCGTCCTGCTCGTTGCGGGCCTTCTGCTGGCGGCGGTCGGCTGGTCGCTGTCCCACGTCGTGAGCTGGCTCGACGCCGTCCGGTGACCGGAAGGAGGTCCGGATGACAACCCTGATGTCCTACCTGGCCGGCTTGGGGCTGGCGAGCGGCGCCGGCGCCAAGGCGTTCATTCCGGTGCTGGCCCTCGGGGCCTTCCACTACACCGACTACTTCGAGCTCTCCGCGCGCTGGCGGTGGATCGCCGATCCCGTGGTGATGGTCGTGATCGGGATCCTGGTGATCGTGGAGATCGCCGCCGACGCCATCCCCGAGGTCGGCGAGTGGCTCGACACTGTCGGCTATCTGCCGAAGGTGGTGGCGGGCTTCATCGTCCTCGCGGCGGCGACCGGCGAGGTCCACTCGAGTCTCGTCGAGCTGACCGCCTCCGGACTACTCGGCGGTGGCACCGCGGCCGTCGCCCATGCCGTCCGGACGAAGGTCAGGAGGCCGTTCCGGATGTTCGCCGAGGACCTGCATCCGTTCGTCGGGCGCATCGCTTCGGTCGCCGAGGCCGGCGTGTCCGCCGCAGTCTCGGGCACGGCGATGGTCCTGCCGCCGGTCTCGCTGCTGCTGTTCGGCGTCGTCGCCGCGGTCGCGCTGGTGGCCTCCCGCTCGGCCGAGGCCCGCCGGGTCCCGTGCACCGCCTGCGGCGAGCCGGTGCGGCCGGGCGCGCTGGTCTGCCCCCACTGTCAGGCCGAGCAGGGGTGAATAGTGCCGTGGTAAGATGATGGGTCTCGACAGGGGGGGTGTGTGGAGTTCCACGTCGGTGACAAGGTCGTCTATCCGAGCCAGGGTGTCTCGGTGGTCGAGAGCATCGTCCAGGAGCAGCTCGCCGGCGCCGCGATGACCTGCTACCACCTGCGGCTGCTGGCGACCGAGTCGCTGGTCATGGTCCCGATCGGCAACAGCGAGCGGGTCGGGCTGCGGCCTCTGTCCGAGCCGCAGGCGGTGGCGCGGGCCCTCGACCGTCTGCACCAGGCGGCGATCGACGAGCCCGATGACTGGAAGGACCGCTACCGCGCGAATCTCGACCGTCTCAAGACCGGCAATCTCGACGAGGTCGTCGCGGTGCTGCTGTGCCTGGCCGAGGTGGCCGGCCGCAAGACCCTGTCCTTCCGCGAGCGCAAGATGTTCGACCACGCCCGGCAGCTGCTCGCGGTCGAGGTCGCGGAGGTCACCGGGCGGCCGCTCGAAGAGGTCCAGCGCGAGGTCGCCGAGGCCCTCGAGGTGCCCGTCGAGGACGAGCTGCAGTAGCCTGTAGGATCCGCGGCGCCCACCCTGCTATCCTCGAGCCGCGAGCGTTTCCCACAGGAGGGAAGGCATGGGTGAGGCGGACGGGGTGCGGCGCCCCTGGTACCTCGAGCTCCACTGGCAGGTTCTCGTCGCCCTCGGGGCCGGCATCGCCTTCGGCCAGGTCGCCCCCGAAGCGTCGGCCGCACTCGGCTTCCTCGGCGACCTGTTCCTGCGCCTGCTCCGGATGATCATCATCCCGCTGATCTTCACGTCGCTGGTGAGCGGCGTCGCCAGCCTCGGCGACGCCCGCCACGTCGGTCGGGTCGGCATGCTGACGATGGTCTACTACACCCTGAGCACGGCCCTGGCGATCACCGTCGGTCTCGTCCTGGTCAACATCGTCCGCCCCGGCGAAGGCCTCGAGCTCGGGGTCTCGACCGAGCTGCCGGAGGGTGTGGTCGCGGGCAGCGGCTCGCTGGCCGACTTCCTGCTGCGGGTGGTTCCCGACAACGTGGTTGGCGCCATGGCCGCCGGCGAGGTGCTGCCGGTGATCTTCTTCGCCCTGCTCTTCGGGCTGTTCCTGACCCGCCTCGACAGCGACGGGTCGCGGGCCGTACACCGCGTGGTGGACGGTTGCCTCGAGGTCATCCAGATCCTGACGCTGGCCATCGTGCGGCTGGCGCCGATCGGGATCTTCGCCCTGCTCGCGCGTGAGGTCGGTCGCAGCGGCGTCGACGTGATCCTCGCCCTCGGGCCGTACTTCTTTACCGTCGGCGTCGGGCTGGCGGTGCACGCGCTGGTCTCGCTGCCGCTGGTGCTGCTGGTGATCGCGCGCAGGTCGCCCGCCGCCTTCGCGAGGGCCGCTCTGCCTGCCCTGGCGACCGCCTTCTCGACCGCGTCGTCGGCGGCGACGCTGCCCCTGACCATGGAGTGCGCCGAGACCCGGGCCGACATCCCGCGCGGGATCAGCAGCTTCGTGCTGCCCCTCGGGGCGACGGTCAACATGGACGGCACTGCCCTGTACGAGGCGGTGGCAGCTCTGACGATCGCCCAGATGTACGGCGTCGAGCTCGGCCTGGGCCAGCAGCTCCTGGTGCTGCTGACGGCGCTGCTGGCCTCCGTCGGCGCCGCCGGCATCCCGATGGCCGGGCTGGTGATGCTGGTGGTCGTGCTGGAGGCCGTTGGCCTGCCCCTGGAGGGCATCGCGACGATCATCGCGGTCGACCGGGTGCTCGACATGATGCGGACCGCCACCAACGTCTGGAGCGACCTGGTCGCTTCCGCGGTGGTGACGCGGCTGGAAGGGAGCTCCCCATGAGGCGGATGGTGCTGCTGCTCGCAACGTTGGCGATGGCTGCAGGTGTGGCGGCGGAGCAACCGGTGGCCGAGGCGCTCCGGGTAGAGCTCCGGATCCACCAGGAGATGTTGAGCCGGGATGTCGAGGCGCTGCGCCGGGAGCGGGAGGCCACGCAGCAGGCCTGGGCGCGGGTGCAGCGGGACACCACCGGCCTCATGCAGGCGCAGTCGCAGGGCGAGGCCCTGGACAGCCTGGCGATGCGGAACGAGGACCTTCGCCTGGCCGAGGCGGAGGTTACGGGTCGTCTGGCGGCCGCCCAGGCCCTGCGCACGTCGATCATTGCCAGGAGGGCCGAGATCGAGGCGACCGAGCGGGAGATTGCGCGGCTGGAAGAGATGGTCGGAACGGAGGTCGACCCGATCACCGGCACCTGGCGCCTGGTCTTGGAGCCCGGGGGGCTCGAGGGCTTCGCTTACCTGCGCCTCGACGGCACCCTGGTCCAGGGCACCTACCGGCTCGCCGGCAACTGGACCGGGTCGCTGCGTGGCACCTACATCGGGAGGCGCCTCCAGCTCGAGCGGATCGACTCCCAGCTCGGTTTCGCCGCGCGCATGTTCGGACGGCTGGTCCGGGGTGGTTCGGAGGCCAGGATCGAGGGCAACTGGGAGGCCGTCGAGCTCGCCAGCGGCCAGCCTGCGGCCGGCAGCTGGGTCGCGGACCGGGTCAGGGATCCCGTCGACTGAGCGGGACGGCGACGCTCCCGCGGAGACCTCTATAATGGCCGGGCGACGCAGAGGAGGGCCGATCCCGGATGCTGAAGAATCCCTGGTTCACGTTGCTTCTCGGGCTGATGGCCGGCCTGGTCTTCGGCTACGTTCTCGCCGAGCGCCAGACGGTTCCACCGGCCCGGCCGGCGGCGATGCCGGCCTCGGGCGCCGGGCTGCCGGCCGGTCATCCGCCGGTTCCGGGGGCCGCCACGGCAACCGATTCCCAGGTCGAGGCCCAGGCCGCCGAGCTGCGCCAGCTGCTCGCCGAAAGCCCGGGCGACCGCAGGCTGATGGTCGCTCTCGGCAACCTCCACTTCGACGTCTCGCGCTGGGAGGATGCGCGGCTGTGGTACGAGCGCGCGCTCGAGGGAGGCTGGAGTGATCCGGACGTGCTCACCGACCTCGCGGTGGTCTACCGCAACCTCGAGCGTCCCGAGCAGGCGTTGGCAATCCTGGAGCAGGTGACCGCCGGCCAGCCGGAGCACTGGCAGGCGTGGTACAACACCGTCATCGTGTTGCACTTCGACCTCCACCGTCACCCTGAGGCGGAGCGGGCCCTGAGCGTGCTCGAGCGAGTCAAGGAGAGCAACCCGGCGGTTCCGGACCTGACCGCGCTGGCGGCCGAGGTGCGCCGGCACTGACCGTCCGGCGGCCGCGTACGGACGGCCTCCGGCGGCGAGGACCTACGAGATGCTGCAGCGGATCCTGATCATCGTGCTGGCGCTCTATGCCGTGTGGCGGCTGCTGGCCGCAGCCGGAAGGCGTGTCGCGAAATCGTCGCCCGGGGCCGACAGCTACAGCCGGTTCTCGCCTCATCAGCGCCGCCAGCGCCGGCAGTGGGCCGCCGATCCCGAGGTCGGGGTCGAGAAGCTGGTGGCGTGCTCGGTGTGCGGCACGCTCGTTCCGTCCCGCCGCCTGCTCTCTGCGGCCTCCGGGCGCGTGGTGTGCAGCGAGGCCTGTCGCGAGCGCCTCGAGCAGGAGGGCTGACGTGGCCGCCGAACGGCGGAGGCGGCTCGAGCTGGTCGCCGCCGGGGCGCGGTTGGCGCGGGCCGGGCTGATCCTGCCCGGCGAGGGCAACCTGTCGGTCCGACTGGACGGCGAGCGGTGCCTGATCACCCCGTCGGGCCGTGGCAAGGACCGCCTGGGCGCCCCGGACCTGCTCGTCCAGGAGATCGCCGGCGAGCCGGCCGCCGGCGCCTCGGTGGAGACGCCGCTGCATCTGGCGGTCTACCGCGCGCGACCGGAGGTCGGGGCGGTGGTCCACGTGCACCCGCGGTCGGTGCTGGTGCTG
>CAZKKP010000049.1:10065-13725 GCA_964553295.1 uncultured Thermoanaerobaculia bacterium
TGGCGAGCCGCGGCAGGCCGCCGGACCACCGGCTGCTGCTCGAGGGCGAGGCCCTGCTCGGGCCGGTGGCCTGGGTGGCGGTCCTTGCCTCGGGCAGCCGTGAGCTCGCCCGCGGGGTGGCCGAGGCTCTCACCGGCCATGATGCCTGTGTGCTCGACCGCCACGGCGCGGTGCTGGTCGCCCCCGGGCTCGAGCTGGCGCTGCGCCGGGCCGAGCTGCTCGAGCGGCTCGCCGAGCTCGAGCTGGCCGGGGCGCGTCCGTGACCGAGCCGACCCTGTTCGACGGCGGCGGGCCGCCGTCGCCGCTGGCCGACCGGATGCGGCCGCGCAACCTCGACGAGGTCGTCGGCCACGCCGAGCTGGTCGGTCCGGGTGGGATTCTGCGCCGCCTCGCCGAGGGCGGGGAGCTGCCCTCCATGGTGCTCTGGGGGCCCCCGGGATCGGGCAAGACGACCCTGGCGAGGCTGCTCGCCGACCTCGCGGGCTTCCGGACCGAGTCCTTCTCGGCGGTGCTGGCGGGGGTCAAGGAGGCGCGGGCCGTGATGTCCCAGGCCCAGGATCGTCGCCGCCTCGAAGGCCGGCGGACGGTGCTCTTCGTCGACGAGATCCACCGTTTCAACCGCGCCCAGCAGGACGCCTTCCTGCCCTACGTCGAGTCCGGCGACATCGTGCTCGTCGGCGCCACCACCGAGAACCCCTCCTTCGAGCTCAACCGGGCGCTGCTGTCGCGTCTGAAGGTATACGTGCTCGAGCCCCTTTCCGAGCCCGAGCTCACCGAGCTGCTCGAGCGGGCGGCGGCGGACCGCGAGCGCGGCCTTGGCGCACGGGGCGTCGTCATCGCCGACGAGGCCCTGGCGGCGATCGTCCGCACCGCCGCCGGGGACGCGCGGCAGGCCCTGAACCACCTCGAGCTGGCGGTCGGCGTCGCCCAGGCCGACGGCCTCGGCGAGGTCGACCAGGCCCTGGTCCGGCGGGTCGCCCAGCGGGTGGTGGCGGTCTACGACAAGGGTCGTGAGGAGCACCACAACCTGATCTCGGCCCTGCACAAGTCGGTGCGCAACTCCGACCCGGACGCCGCGCTCTACTGGCTCGGACGGATGCTCGAGGGGGGTGCCGACCCCCGCTACGTGGTCCGGCGGATGCTGCGGATGGCGTCCGAAGACATCGGCATGGCCGATCCCAGGGCCCTCGAGCAGGTGTCCGCCGCGGCGGCCGCGGTCGAGCACATGGGCATGCCCGAGTGTGAGCTGGCCCTGGCCCAGGCGGCGGTCTACCTGTCTCTGGCGCACAAGTCGAACGCGCTGTATCTGGGCTACGGCGAGGTCAAGGCCGAGGTCCGGGAGCGCCCAGGCCTGCCGGTGCCGATGGCCGTGCGCAACGCCCCGACCGCGGTGATGCGCGAGGCCGGCTACGGCGCGGGCTACCGCTACGCCCACGACGAGGGCTCGGGCGTCTCCGACCTCGAGTGCCTGCCGCCGGAGCTCGCCGGACGCCGCTTCTACCGTCCCGGCCGCCACGGCTGGGAGGAGCGGATCCGCGACCGCCTCAACGAGATCACCCACGCCCGCGCCTCCTCCCGCCACCGGCCGTCAGAGCCGTAGGGGTCAGAACCTGCAGGCGCGTCGCACCATCCGGTTGATCTCGAAGCTGGTCGGTCCGTTGGGATCGCCGGGATACTCTGTCATGCCGGCGAAGTGGAGCGCCTCGTGCACCACGATGAGCGCGGCCTCCTCGCGACTCAGCCGGGAGAAGCACGGGCACAGCCAGGTGACCCGGCAGCCCACCGCGGTGTAGGCCGCGACGCCCCCCTTGCACTGTGCCGACATGGTGTACAGCGTGGACTTCAGGGTGGCCTCGGAGTCCGCCCCGAGGTCCTCGAACAGCGCCGCGCAGCTGGGCGCCTTTCGGACCTCCTGCAGGGCTGTCTTGTAGGCGACCATGAGCTGGTGCCGGCATTCGCCGGTGACCGAGTCGGCCACTCACGGCTCGGTGTCGCCCCTGGTGTGAAGGACGGCTTGGGCAACCCCCCCTTCATCCGGCTCCGTGGCCGCGGCGGATCCGGCCCCCACCACAGCGGCCATCGCCAGCGCCACCGACATCCGGCGCACAACGGGTCGGCGTGTCCATGTGGGGGCTGCGTGAGTCGAGCTGTAGGATGACGTTCCCATACCGGGAACATCAGTCGTGAAGAACTAGAAGTGGTTCTCAGAAAATGACTTGTGCGTGATTCTTTGATGACCTGACGATGAGCTTTGGGTGATCTCGACGTGCCCTTGAAGTGAGCGCGCAGTGGCCGGCGGCGACCCGGCCAGGGTCCGTGGCCGCCCGGGTGCCCGGTCGGCTCGAGCCGCCGGTTCTCGGGCCGCCCCGGAGACGGCCCGTCAGCTCGCCGCGGGCACGAGGGTGAGGACGGTCTCGGTGGCGCCGGGCAGGAAGGGCGTCGCGCGTCCCTCGACCCAGGCGTCGTGGCCGGCCCGGTAGTGGGGCGACAGCGGGTGGCCGCTCTGGCCCCCGGGCATGTGGAAGTAGCCGTCCGCCTCTCGACCCGGAGACACGGCGAACCGTTCCGAGGCGCCGAAGGTCGGGCTCTGGACCCTGGGGAGGTGGCTGTCCCCCGGCAGCTCGACCGGCGCCATGTCGAGACGGCCGGCCAGCAGCGGCGGCAGGGCGCGGCTCAGCGGGTGTGCCATGCGGAGGGTGTTGCGCCGGCCCCAGGTCCAGAGCTCGGGCTCGTGTCCGAGCCCGTCGACGAGGCGCTCGACGACAAGGTCCACCGCGGCCAGCAGCTCGCCCTCCCGGCCCGGCTCGCCGGGCCCGAGGAGGTGGCCGGGGTGCTCGGTGACCAATCGCCAGAGGGAGTCCTCCCACTGGGCGGAGAAGGTGACGTCGAAGCCCTCGTCGGCGGCCGTGCACGGCGCCATGAGCCGACCGTAGACACGCTCGAAGACCACCCGCCGGAAGGCGCGGACCAGCAGGTAGGCCTGTGAGTCGGTGCTCGCCCTGCCGATCCATGTGTCGCGCACCAGGTCCCGGAACAGGGCGCGCCGCGGGTGGTCCGCGACCGCCTCGTCGTCGAGGACCTCCAGGGCGAGGGAGCGCCAGCGCTCGTGGAGCAGGGCCCGGTCGTCGAGCTGGACGGCCAGCATGTCGCCCTCGTCGACGGCGGACAGCTCGAGCAGGGCGTCGCGGATCTGACGCGCCCGGGCGCCGAGGTCGTGGCCGCCGTCACCCAGTAGGGCGAGGGCGTCGCCGGAGGTGGTGCGGTTGTTGGCCGACCACAGGACCCCGCCGGGCGGGTCGACGATGCGGGGCGCCGCCGCGGGCTCGAGCCAGCCCCGCCAGCCGCGGTCGCCGTCGGCCCAGGAGGTCGGCACGGCGCCGTTGAGACCGCGCCGTCTCGGGATCCTGCCGATGACGGTCCAGCCGATGCGCCCGCCGGAGTCGGCGCAGACGAAGCTCTGCGGCGGGATGCCGACGGTGTTGGCGACCGCCAGCGCGCCTTCCACGTCGGCCGCGTGCTCGAGGTCGAGCAGCCCGAGGTTGACGGCCTCCGGGTCGTGGGCCGTCCAGCGCAGAGCGCGCGACCGCCCGCGGTGGTCGCGGTCGACCACCGGGCCCCAGATGGTCGAGCGGACCTGGAGAATCTCCGGTGGCGAGCCCC
>CAZKKP010000049.1:13735-14650 GCA_964553295.1 uncultured Thermoanaerobaculia bacterium
GGCGTCGACCGAGCCACAGCCGAAGCGGCCTCGATCGACGACTTCGACCGCAGTGGCGACTCGTGGGAATGGCGGTATTCGGACGGCGAGGGTCTCCTCGACCACGTCGAAAGGGAGGAGCCCGTCCGGCGTCCGATAGTGATCGCCGTCGAGCTCGAGGATGACCAGGTCCGACCAGTCGCCGTAGGAGTTGGTGAAGCTCCAGGCGACGCGGCCGGTGCTGCCGGCGACCACCGCCGGCGAGCCCGGAAGGGTGACCCCGGTGATCTCGTGGTTCTCGCCCGAGCCGTCGCCGCCGGACCAGATCAGCTGCGCGCGGTACCAGATGTTGGGCACGCCCAGGGGCAGGTGCATGTCGTTGGCGACGATGGCGCGGCCGTTGGCCGTGCGCGAGCCGTCCACCGCCCAGCTGTTGCTGCCCGCTGCGACCTCTTCGAGACCCGGGTCGACGTCCGCCGGGGCTCCGGAGGCGTGACCGAGGACGGCCGAGCTCGGCATCGGCGGTGGCTCGGGCACGCCCCCGTCAAGGGGTGCGTCCCAGCTCGTCCCCGGGGGCGCGAGGAAGGCGAGCAGCTCGGGCTCGAGGAGCTCTGCCGCCAGGCCGCGCGCCGACTCCCGAGCTCCGGTCGAGTCATTGAGGGTGAAGTACATGGCGAAGAGCACCAGCACCGAGTCCTCGGCGCGCCACGGCTCGGGCGCGCTCCGCAGCAGCAGATACTCGAAGGGGGCGTCGCCGAGGTCCACGAGGCCGGCGTTGACGCCGCCCACGTAGGCGTCGAGGATCTCGAGGTGGCGGTGGGGGAGGGTCTCGATGGCGCGCCGGTGGGGCCATTGCTGTGCGGCGGCATCACCGTGTTCGCGCCGCTGCTGGAGCTTTCGGTGCGGCCAACTCACCGGGTTGGCGTGGTTGGTATC
>CAZKKP010000050.1:0-2916 GCA_964553295.1 uncultured Thermoanaerobaculia bacterium
CCGCAGCGCCAGCTCCTCGAAGACGAAGGGCTTGGTCAGGTAGTCGTCGGCGCCGAGCCGCAGGCCGAGGATGCGATCGGCGTCGCTGCCGCGGGCGGTGAGAAAGAGCACCGGCAGTCGGCTGCCGGCGGCGCGCAGCCTGCGGCACACCTCGAGACCGTCCATGCCGGGCAGCATGATGTCGAGGATCGCGAGGTCGAAGCCGTGCGGCTCGGCGAGGAGCCGGTCCAGGGCGCGCTCGCCGTCGGGCACGTTGATTGCGTCGAAGCCCTCGAGCTCGAGGTTCCGGCACAGGCCCTGGGCGAGACGCACGTCGTCCTCGACGACCAGCAGGCGTCGCGACCTGGCGGGCGGGTCCGTGGTCGGCATCCTGTTCCTCCGTGCTGTTGCCGCCATTGTACGAGGTCGGCGGCCGGGCTGCGTGGTACACTCGCCGCCCCCCGGGGGCCGGGGCGCGGGGACGGAGGTGCCCATGCGAGTGCTGCTCAAGCTTGCCGTTGTCCTGTTGGTGTCGCTTCCTGGCGTGCCGGTCCAGGCTGCCACGATCGGGTTCGTGGACGCCGAGCGGGCGGTTGCCACGGTCGGCGAGGGCAAGAGGGCCCTGGCCGAGCTCGAGGCCTGGGCGACGCCCCGTCGCCAGGAGCTGGAGCGGCTGCAGGCCGCCGCCGCCGCCGCGGTGCAGGACTTCGAGCAGCGCCGGGCGGTGGTCAACGAGGAGGAGGCGCGCCAGTTGGAGATTCAGGCCCGGGCTGCGGCGCGGTCGTTCGAGGATGCGCGGCGAGCCTTCCAGCGCGACTCCGAGGCCAAGCAGAACGAGTTCCTGGCCAACGTCGCGGTCAAGGTCGGCGCCGTGGCCAGCGAGTATGCCAAGGAGAAGGGTTTCGAAGCGGTCTTCGTGCTCAACGCCCAGCCCCTGATCTACGTCGCCGAGTCCGCCGACCTCACCGACATCGTGATCCGGCTTTACGATCAGCGCTTCCCGGTCGCCCCCTGAGGCGGTCGGCAGTCGGCGGCGGCGCTCTATACTGCCCCCGCCGATGCGGCCCGATCGCCACCCGTCGACCCTGAGGAGCGCGCCGCTCCTGGCGGTGCTGCTGATGGTGCAGGGCCTGCCGTGCGCCGTCGCGACCTCCGGGGTCGCCCTCGAGGTGGTCGACCACGAGACCCCCGAACTCCTCGCCGCCGGACAGCCGGCGACGGTCGTCGTCGAGCTGCGCAACCTCGAGGCTCGACCCTGGGGAGAGACCGGGGAGTGGGCGGTCTCCCATCACTGGCTCGAGCGCGACGGAACGGTGGTCGACTGGGACGGCGCCCGCACCCCGCTGCCCGGCGTCGTCCCTTCCCGGAGCTCGGTCCGGCTCCCGGCACGGGTGCTCGCCCCGCGACCCGGCGACTACCTGCTGGTGTGGGACGTGGTTCACGAGGGCGTCCGCTGGGTCTCCGACGGCGGCGTCGGGGCACAGGGCATCCCCGTCGCCGTCCGACCGAGCCACGCCTTCACGATCCTCGCCGGTCGGGCGCCGCGGGTCCTCGGTGCCGCGGCCGAGATCCGGGTGGCGCTCACCCTGCGCAACGACGGCCTGCAGAGCTGGCCGGCGGCGGGGGCCGTCGCGGTCGCCTCCCACTGGCTGACCAGCGACGGCGCAGTGCACCAGTGGGAGGGGCTGCGCACCACTATTCCCCGCCCGGTACCCCCTGGCGAGTCGTTGACGCTCGAGGTCGCGCTGGCCGCGCCAGCGGTGCCCGGCCGACATCTGCTGCAGTGGGACATGGTCGAGGACGGAGTCTGCTGGTTCTCCGACCGCGCCCCCTCGCTGCCAGCTGCGGTCACGGTCTGGGTGCTGCCGGCGGTGCCCGCGGCTTCGGCGGCCTGGCTCCTGCTGCTGGGCGCCGGCGCCGCGGCGGTCGTCGCGGCCCGGCGCCGCGGTTGGTCGGGGGGTCTTCCGGGCGCCGATCTCCTGTGGGGCCTCGGGACGTTGCTGAGCGCCCAGCTACTGGTGCTCGGCGAGGCCGGGCTGCGGCCGACGCCGGCCGGCGCCCTGCTGACCCTGGTCGGTTCGGCGGCGCTGCTCGGCCCGCTGCTGCTCCTCACCCCCCCGCGGCGTTCCTGGGGGAGCTTCGCGGTGGTGGTGGCCGCGCTCCTCCTGCTCCACGCCGACCGGCTCTACCTGCGGTTCTTCGGCGACCTGCTGTCGGTTGCGGCGGTGGCGGGCGCCGGCCAGGTCGACGAGGTCCGCGCCAGCGTCGTCACGCTGCTCGGCTGGCACGACCTCTGGCTGTGGGCCCCACTGCTCGCTTTCCCCGCGGTCCTGGCCGCCCGTCCCTCGGCCCAAGACAGCGGCCGGCGCCGCGGTGCCCTGGCGCTCGGACTCGGGACGGTGGTGGCGGCGGGCCTTGCAGTGGCGGTCTTCGGGGCGCGCCCGGGCGCCGTCGAGCAGGTCTTCCGCCACGTCTTCAGGGCGCGCGAGATCGGCGTCCTCAACGCCCACGCGGTCGACCTCTGGTCGGCGGCCACCTCCCGCCTGGGCCGCCGGCCTCTCACCGCCGACGAGATGGACTCCCTGGTGGGGTGGTTCGAGGCCCGGCGCGGACGGCGGGAGGCCGTCGGCCCGTGGGCGGGCGCCGCCCGCGGCCGCAATCTCATCCTCATCCAGGTGGAGTCGCTACAGTCGTTCGTGCTCGGGCGCTCGGCCTCCGGCTTGCCGGTGACGCCGCTGCTCGACCGCTGGCGTGACGAGGCGGTGTGGTTCTCCAACGTCACCGACCAGACCGAGCAGGGCCGGTCCTCGGATGCCGAGCTGACCACCCAGGTCTCGCTGCTGCCGCTGGCGGCGGGAGCGGCCGTGTTCCACCACGCCGACAACCGCTTCGTCTCCCTCGCCGGCGCTCTCGCCGACGCCGGCTACCACACGCTCT
>CAZKKP010000050.1:2926-14588 GCA_964553295.1 uncultured Thermoanaerobaculia bacterium
CGATAGGTGGCCGCTTCAAAGCTCCCCTGCCTGCATTTCGGACACCGGCCGGGCCGGGATGGCCGGCGGTCGCCTTCGACGGCAGCTTCTGGAATCGGCAGCGGACCCACCGTGGCTTCGGCTTTGCCGAGCAGCTGTTCGTCGAGGCTTTCGAGCCCGGAGAGAGGATCGGCTGGGGCCTCAACGACCGCGACTTCCTCGAGCAGATGGCCGACCGCATCGAGCGCCTTCCGCGCCCCTTCGCAGTCTGGCTGATCACCCTGTCGCTGCACCATCCCTACGAGGGGTTCCCGTCCCACCTCATGACCCTGGACGTCGCCGAGCACACCGGAACACCGTTCGGCAACTATCTGCACACGATGCACTTCTTCGACCAGTCCCTGGCCAGGTTCGTAGCGCGATTGGGCGCCTCCGGGCTGCTCGAGAGCTCGCTACTGGTGCTCTGGGGCGATCACGACGCCGGCCTCGAGTGGTCGCGGGCGACGGTCGACGCCCTCGGCGCCCGATCTGACGCGGTCGGCTGGTATCTCAGCCAGCAGGTGCCGATCTTCATCCATGCGCCGGGCCTCGAGGGACTGGCGGGGGAGCGCGACCTGCCGGCCGGGCACGTCGACGTCGCCCCGACGGTGCTCGCCCTGCTCGGCTTCGACCCCGGTGGGTCGGCCTTCGTCGGCCGCAATCTGCTCGGCGAACCGGGGGACGAGCCGGTGGTCGGAGAGTACCGCTGCTGGCGGACGTCGGACCGGCTGTTCCTGCAGGGAGGATCCCGGCTCGAGGACGGCCGCTGTCTCGAGCTGCCGTCCCTGGCGCCGCTGCCGGTGGTCGCCTGCCGCGAGGGCTTCGCGGCCGCTGCCGAGCAGATCCGAGTCTCGGACGCCGTCCTCGAGCACGACCTCCAAGCCGCCCTCACCGAGCGGCTCGACGCGCCGCCGGGTTCGGGCTAGGATGGAGCCGTCCCGCCACGCAGCGACACCCGCTGGAGGTTCCATGACGAGCAAGGCTGAGAAGCTGAAGGCATTGGAAACCGCGATCGGTCAGATCGAACGACAGTTCGGCAAGGGCTCGGTGATGCGTCTGGGCGAGCAGCCCCAGGTCCGGGTGCCGACGATTTCGACCGGTTCGATCGCGCTCGACGCCGCCCTGGGCGTCGGCGGCGTGCCCCGCGGCCGGATCGTCGAGGTGTACGGTCCGGAGTCGTCGGGCAAGACCACTCTGGCATTGCATCTCATCGCCAACGCACAGCGCGCCGGCGGTCTGGCCGCGTTCATCGACGCCGAGCACGCCCTCGACCCGGTCTATGCCGGCAAGCTCGGCGTCGACCTCGACGAGCTGCTGGTCTCGCAGCCCGACTTCGGTGAGCAGGCGCTGGAGATCGCCGAGACCCTGATCCGTTCCGGCTCGGTCGACGTCATCGTCATCGACTCGGTAGCGGCCCTGGTGCCGCGTGCCGAGCTCGAGGGCGACATGGGCGAGGCCCAGGTCGGCCTGCAGGCGCGGCTGATGTCCCAGGCCCTGCGCAAGCTCGCGGGCATCGTGTCGAAGTCGAAGACCTGCCTGGTGTTCATCAACCAGATCCGGGAGAAGATCGGGGTCATGTTCGGCAACCCCGAGACCACTACCGGCGGTCGGGCGCTCAAGTTCTACGCCTCGGTGCGGATCGACATCCGGCGGACCAGTGCGATCAAGCAGGGCGACCAGGTGATCGGCAACCGGACCAAGGCCAAGGTGGCGAAGAACAAGGTCGCAGCCCCCTTCAAGGTAGCCGAGTTCGACATTCTGTACGGCGAAGGCATCTCCTGGTCGGGCGAGCTACTCGATCTCGGGGTCGAGCACCGGCTGGTGCAGAAGTCGGGCTCCTGGTATGCCTATGGCGAGACCCGCATCGGCCAGGGCCGGGAGGCGGCGCGGGCGTTCCTGCTCGACAACGCCGACCTCGCCGCCGAGCTCGAGCTCAAGCTACGCGAGGCGGTGGGCCTGCTGCCGGCCCGGTCCGAGGACCCGGACGGCCGCACGGCGGAGGCGAACGGGGAATAGCGCGACCGGCGCGAAGTTGTACCGGCGGGGCTCGCCGCCTGCGGGCCCCGCCTGTCGACGATGGAGGAGAGGATGGCCTCAAGAACCCGAGCGGCGACCCTGACCGGTGCGCTGCTGCTGACGACGGCGACCCTGGCCGCCCAGAGTTCGCTGACCGCGCCGGGGCCGGCGCAGGACCCGCAGGTGCTGCGCTGGGTCGAGCGTGCCCTGGCCTGGTGCCCGGGCTCCAGCCTCGAGATCACCGAGGACGAGCGGCGGGTGACCGCCTCGGGCTCGTACCGTCGGGTGGTGGTGGAGCGCAGCTGCGACAACCCTTTCCTGGCCGGCGGCAGCACGCTGCTCATCGACGAGGTGACGGGCACCGCCTGGCTCGGGTCAGTGGCCCGGCTGCCGCTCCAGCAGGCCGGGGCCAGTCCCGTGGGCCTGCGGGGCTTCCTCGAGAGCTTCCTGCCCGAGGCGTTGCTCGCGAACCTGCGCATGAAGGTGCGGCTGAGCTGGGATCCCGGCCCGTACCGCAGCGGCGCGCTGATTCCCTTCACCCTACTGGTCGACACCGGCTACGGCGAGTATCCGAAGCCGGTGGCGGTGTCCTCCGACGGCGATCTGCTGGTCATCGGCAGCGGTATGCCGCTGAGTGCCGACCCGGTGGCCCATCGGGCGCGGCTGCTGCGCGACAGCGGCGCCGTGATGTGGGACCACGGCGGCGACGACGCCAAGGTCGACATCGTCGAGTTCTCGGACCTCGAATGCCCGGCGTGCCGGTCGAAGTGGCCCCTCATCACGGCCCAGCTCGAGAAGCATGGCGCGGCCCTCCGGCACGGCATGGTCAGCTACCCGCTGACCACGATCCACCCGTGGTCGTTCCGCGCAGCGGCCGCGACCTGGTGCGTCGCCGCGCAGCAACCGGAGCAGGTGGTACCCTTCAAGGAGCTGTTCTACGACCTGCAGAAGGACATGGAGGTCTCGCTGGTGACCTCGACCGCGCTCGACTTCGTCGCCGGCAACGGTCTCGACGAGGAGGCGTTCCGGGCCTGCTACCTGCGCTCGCCGTCGCTCGCCCGGGTGCACGAGCAGATCGCCCTGGCCCACGGGCTCGGCGTGATGTCGACGCCGACCTACTTCGTCAACGGCTGGCTGGTGCAGGTGCCCACCGAGGACTGGTTCTCGAAGATGGTCAGCCGCCTGGCTGCCGGGCAGGAGCCGTGACCGTCCTGATGCTTCGGATGTGACCTGACTCCCGAGCCGGCTCGCGTCGGCCACGCCCCCCTGGCGACTCAGTGGAGGGTACCGGTCTCGGGCCGTCGATCGTGCGCGAGGCGGTTCGCGCCCACGGCGGCAGTGTCCGGGTGGAGAGTCAGCTCGGCGTCGGCACGAGGTTCGTCGTCATGCTGCCCCTGCAGCGCGTGCCACCGGAGCTCGACGCCGCGTTACGTGAGAGTAACGAATGGGGCCCGCCGCCGGCGCCGACAACCGGCGAGCTGCTGTGGGCTCCCCCGGAAGACGACATTATCGCGCCGTCATCTTCATGATTTTAATGTTAATCAAACATAAAAAAGATTCTTTTCGTGTTACGAGTTGGTGACCGAGGGCTGAATTCGAGGGTGAGGTCGTTTCGAGATGAGCGTCAGAGCAGGCTCTGAGGATGGCCCTGTCCGGGACGGATCTTTCTGTCGACAGGGATGTTGCCGGCGTTGAGCGGGGGCTGCGAAGACAGCTAGAGGGAAAGGTGACCAGGTGCCGATGCAGGAATACTTCTTGCTAGAATTTCCTCCGGTTGTGCGGGGGGGCGATCGGCTCGATGGGCGACCAGCGGCGGGCAGGAGGTCCGGGGCAGGTTGCCGGTCGCGTCATCTGTCGTCCGCGCACCGCCGCGGGCCCCGAGAAGAGGATCCGATCGATCGATCCGAGCACGAGCAGGGGATGAGGAGGGCAGGATGACGGCCGTACCCTACCTGGTGAGCTACGCCGCACTGGCGGTCTTCGTGATCGCGGTGATCGCCCGTTTCTTGATGTGGTCGCGGATGCCGATGCACCTGCGCTGGGAGCTCTACCCGGTGGCGCACGAGGGAGGCGGGAAGGCCAGCTACGGCGGCTCCTACCTCGAGGAGAGCGAGTGGTGGAAGAGGCCGCGCGAGGTGTCTCTGCTCGGCGAGTTCAAGGTGATGGTGCCCGAGATCCTGCTTCTGGTCGCGCTGCGCGAGCACAACCGGAAGCTGTGGACGCGGTCGTTCCCGTTTCACTTCGGGCTCTACCTGGTCGGCGGGTGCACCGCGCTGATGATGGTCGCGGGCGTCGTCGGCCGGTTCTGGCCGCCCCTTGCATCCGGCGCCGGCGGCGCCGTCCTCGGCCGGTTGTACATGGTGCTCGGCGGAGTGGGCCTGGTGCTCGGCCTGATCGGGGCGATCGGGCTGCTGCTGCGTCGGCGAAGCCGCGAGCTGCGCGACTACACCGCGCCGGCAGACCTCTTCAACCTGGTCTTCTTCGTGGTCGCCTTCGGCATCGCTCTGGCCACTTTCGGGCTGGTCGACCGTGACTTCGGCATCGTCTCGGGCTTCGTCGCGAACCTCGTGACCTTCCGTTTCGCGGCCCTCCCGGGCAGCGGACTCGAGGTCGTACTGCCGCTGCTGTCGGTGGTGCTGCTCGCCGTGCTCACCGCCTACATCCCGCTCACCCACATGTCCCATTTCGTCGGTAAGTACTTCGCCTATCATTCAATTCGCTGGGCGGACGAGCCCAACCTGCCGGGTGGCCACCAGGAGAAGGAGATCAACAGGATGCTCTCCCAGCCGCTGACCTGGGCGGGTCCCCACATCCAGGGCGACGGCAAGAAGACGTGGCTCGACGTCGCGACAGAGGAGCCGAAACGATGAAGCAGCCGGACAGCGTCAAGGACATCGCGAAGTACCCCGGCGAGCCCCTCGCCGTCATCGAGGTGCACGAGCAGATTCCGCTGCCGCCGCCCTTCGACGACCCGTCCCTCGACCCGCCGATCCGGCCCCTGAGCCCCGAGGCCAGGGCCAAGTACGCGGTGGTCGACGACACCATCGCGGTCAACATCGAGCGACCCAAGACCCCGGAGGACGAAGCCAAGCTCGTGCAGGGGTTCCTCTCGGGTCTCGGGAGGCTGTTCAACAAGGAGGACAACTGGACCTTCCTGCAGCCCCTCGAGATGTCGATGGAGCACTGCGCCCGCTGTCAGACCTGCTCGGATGCCTGCCACATCTACGAGGAGAGCGGCAACAACGAGCTCTACCGTCCGATCTACCGCTCCGAGATCCTGCGTCGGATCTACTTCAAGTACATCAAGAAGGCCTCGACGCTGGTGCACGGCGACATCGAGCTCAACTGGGAGACGGTGGCCCGCTTGATCGAGCTCGCCTATCGCTGCAACCTCTGCCGCCGCTGTGCCCAGACCTGCCCGATCGGCATCGACAACGCGCTGCTGTCGCGCGAGATCCGCAAGATCGCCAGTCAGGAGATGGGAATCGCGCCGCGCGAGATTCACCAGGACGGGTCGGTGCTGCAGCTCAAGGTGGGTTCGTCGACCGGCATGACGCCGATGGTCGTCAAGGACAACATCGAGTTCATCGACGAGGACACCGCCGAGCGGACCGGCATCACGATCGAGACGCCCTGGGACCGGGAGGGCGCGGACATCCTGCTGATCCACAACGCCGGCGAGATCATGGCCTGGCCGGAGAACCCGGGCGCCTTCGCGACGGTGTTCGAGGCCGCCAACGTCAGCTGGACCCTGTCGTCCGAGATCGCCGCTTACGACGCGATCAACTACGGCGTGTGGTACGACGACGTCCAGTTCGCCCGGGTCGCGGTGCACCACGCGATGGCGGCCAAGAAGCTCGGCGTCAAGAAGATCGTCCTCGGTGAGTGCGGCCACGCCCACAAGGCGCTGACGGTGATCGCCGACAAGGTGCTGACTGGGGATCTCAACATCCCGCGCGAGAGTGCGATCGTCGTCCTGCGGGACCTGGTCCGCGACGGCCGCCTCAAGCTCGACCCGAGCCGCAACGACTTCCCGGTAACCCTGCACGATCCCTGCAACATGGTCCGCCTGATGGGCATCGTGTCGCCACAGCGGGAGATCATCGAGGCGATCATGCCCAAGGGCAGGTTCCGCGAGATGGCGCCGCACGGGGTCGAGAACTACTGCTGCGGCGGCGGCTCCGGTTTCGCCATCATGTCGGGGCACAACTTCGCCGACTGGCGGCACCATCTGACCGGTCGGCGGAAGTTCCGCCAGATCCTCGAGGCCTTCCAGGACGAGCCGATGGACCGGGAGCACCCGAAGTACGTGTGCGCCCCGTGCTCCAACTGCAAGGGTCAGATCCGGGACATCATCGCCTACTACGACGCCTGGGAGAAGGCCGGCATCCACTACGGCGGCCTGGTCGAGCTGATCGTCAACGCGATGGTCGACGCCCAGCCCGGGTTCATCGACTGGGAGTGGCACTGATCGGCCGCGCCTCGTCCGAGCCCTGAGAGGTTGTGAGAGAATCGTCCCTACGCCAACAGGGGCACTCACAACCTATTGAAAGAAAGTTACTTAATGATGCGGCGAAGACCGCATAGACCGCACTCTTCACAGGCTCTGAGTGGTTCACGGGCCTCTGGAGTTCTCCATGGTCATGGCCTCCGAGCCCTCGATACCATCGCGTTTTGCGAGAGTGCCCGGCGCGGGAGCATCGCACTCTGCGGTGCTGATGTTCCGCGAGCCTTTGAGTAAGTGTTGCAATAAAATAACTTGTCCTAGCTTGTGATTTCTGGCACAGGCATTGCTCGGCTCCTGGGTGTGACGGTCGCGCCGGACCGCCGTGGTGGCGGCCCACGCCGACGAAGGGAGCCGAGGCATGGTCGATCGTGCGAGCTGGAGCTGGGAGGTAGGGTCGAGGCCGATCTCGAGCCTCGTCGAGGTGCGCGAGACCTACGCCGCCGTCCACGAGCTCGTGGTCAGCCCGGACGGTGAGCGGATCGCCGCCCCCGTTCTCGCGGCGCCCGACGCGTTCCGGGTCTGTGTCAACGGTGCGACCTGGGAGGACGAGTTCGAGAAGGCGTGGCATCTCGTCTTCCTGCCGGACGGCCGGCTCACCGCCCTGGTCCGGATCGACGACGAGTGGACGGTAGCGGTCGACGGGGTGCCGTGGGAGGAGCGCTGGGAGTTCGCCTGGAACACGACCGCGAGCGGTGACGGCAGCGTCGTCGCGGTCCAGGTCAAGGACAACATGCAGTACACGGTGGCGGTCAACGGCGTACCGTGGGTGCAGCGCTTCCACTCGTCCCGCGGGCTGACGGTCGGCGACGGCAAGGTCGCCGCGGTCGTGCAGACCGTCCCGTTGTCCGAGGGCGACACCGTCGGGTTCATGGGCGGCACCTGGACGGTGGCGGTCAACGGCGTGCCCTGGGACCGGAACTTCATCAACGTCTACTCGCCGGCTATCCGACCCGACGGCGCGCGGGTCGGCGCTCAGGTCCGGCTGGACATCTGCGACTACACCCTGGCCGAGGACGGCCGGACGTGGGACCGTCGATTCGGCGCTGTGTGGGAGCCTGTGTACCGACCCTCCGGCGAGATGATCGCGCCGGTCAGGCTGGCCGGCTCCTGGACCCTGGCGGAGAACGGCACGCCGATCTGGGACGGCCGCTACATGCAGCTGTGGAACCAGAGGATCGGCCCCGACGGTCGACGGCTGGCGGCGGTCGCCGCGACCGGCTTCGGCAGCTGGACGGTGGTGGTGGACGACCGGCCCTGGAAGCTCGAGGTCAGCGACCTGGTCCTGCCGCCGGTGTTCTCGCCCGACGGGGGGCGGCTGGCCGCAGCGCTCCGGGATGCCGACCGCTGGACGATCGCCGTCGACGGCATCCTCTGGCCCGAGACCTTCGACATGGTCTGGGACCCGGTGTTCGACCCGAGCGGCAGCCGGGTGCTCGCCAAGGTGGAGCGGGACGGCCGCTACGCGGTTGCCGTCGACGGCCGGGTGTCCGGCCCGTGGTACGAGCGGCTGTGGCCGCCGGTGCCGAGCCCGGAGGGGGATCGGCTGCTACTGCGTGTCGTCGAGGACGGTGTCTACACGCGCAAGGTCGTGCCGCTCGCGTCGACCGTCCTGCGCTGAGCCTGGGAGGGAGCATGTACGAGCTCGTCCGTGGGCCCCTGGTCTGGATCGCCTTCATCGGCTTCTTCGCGGGTCTGGCCTGGCGCCTCTTCGTGACCGCGCGGCTGGCGCAGCGGGAGCGGGTTGTGCTGCCGGTGTTCGACGCCCGCTACGGGCTGCGCTCGATCGCGCACTGGTTGGTGCCGTTCGGCGCCCGCAGCATGCGCATGAACCCCCTGTTCACGGTGGTCTCCTACGCCTTCCACGTCTGCCTGCTGGTGACGCCGCTCTTCGTCATGGGGCACGCCGTGCTCTGGCAACAGGCCTGGGGCATCCGCTGGTGGAGCCTGCCGGAGACGGTTGCCGACACGATGACCCTGGTCGTGATCTGCGGCGGTCTGTTCCTCGCCACCCGGCGGCTCACCCGACCCGAGGTCCGCAACGTCTCGACCTGGTCCGACTTCGGCCTGATCCTGCTCGTCGTGGCGCCGTTCGCGACCGGGTACGCGGCCCACCAGCAGTGGTTCTCCGCCCAGTGGACGCTGATCGTCCACATCGTCAGCGGTGCTCTCTGGCTGTTGCTCATCCCCTGGACGCGGCTGGTGCACATGATGTGGTTCGCCATTTCACGCGCCTTCATGGGCGCGGAGTTCGGATCAGTACGCCATGCCCGGGACTGGTAAGGCCGGGGTCCGGGCCGGCGCGAGGAGTGATCGACATGGCTGATCTGGTGGACATGAAGGTGATCGACCCTGGAATCGACGAGAGTATCAAGAAGCTCTCGCCGGAGCGCATCGAGGAGATCGTCAACCGGGTGCTGAACGAGGAGTGCGGCGCCCGGCTCAAGGTCTACCTCGAGACCTGCGTGCGCTGCGGCCTGTGTGCCGAGTCCTGCCAGAGCTACATCTCCCGCGACAAGGATCCCGACTTCGCGCCGGTGGCCAAGGTCCGGGACACGCTGTGGGAGATGGTCCGGCGCAGAGGCAAGGTCGACGGCGAGTTCCTCCACCACGCCGCGCGCATCGCATTTCTCGAGTGCGGCGCCTGCCGCCGCTGCAGCATGTACTGCCCCTTCGGGATCGACATCTCCTACCTGATCATGACGGTGCGACGGATCCTGAACCTCCTCGGGGTGGTGCCGCAGTACCTGCAGGACACCACCAACAGCCACGCCGCGACGATGAACCAGATGTGGGTCCAGCAGGACGACTGGATCGACACCCTCATGTGGCAGGAGGAAGACGCCCAGGGCGAGCTCGAGGGGACCCGAATCCCGCTCGACCGGGAGGGCGCCGACATCATGTACTCGGTGATCGGTCCCGAGCCGAAGATCCTCGCCCAGCTGATCGCCAACATGGCGGTGATCATGCAGGTGGCCGGTGCGGACTGGACCATGCCCTCGGCCGACGGCTGGGACAACTCCAACATGGCGATGTACTCCGGCGACTTCGAGACGATGGGTCGAGTCGAGCGCCTGCACTGGGAGCGGGCGATGCAGCTCAAGGTCAAGCGGGTCGTCATGGGCGAGTGCGGCCACGCCTACCGTGGCGCGGTATACGACGGCCCCCGCTGGCTGGGCTGGACCAGGCCACCGATTCCGATGGTCCATGCCGTCGAGTTCTACTACGAGCTCATCTCGACCGGGCGCATCAAGATCGCGCGCAAGATCGAGACGCCGGTCACCGTCCAGGACCCGTGCAACATCGTCCGCGGCCGGGGTCTCCACGACAAGCTGCGCTACGTGGTCAACGCGATCTGCGCCGACTTCCGCGACATGGACCCGCGCTACGAGCACAACTACTGCTGCCAGGCCGGCGGTGGTCTGATCAACTGCGGACCGCCGTGGAAGCTCTCGCGCATGAAGAGCAACCGCGTCAAGGCGGAGCAGATCGAGGCGACCGGCGCCGAGATCGTCATCACCCCGTGCCACAACTGCCACAGCGGTATCGAGGACATCATCGGCTACTACAAGCTCGGGCGACATGTCTCGTTCATCAGCGAGCTTCTCGTCAAGACCATGGAGATCCCGGGCAGGTGAGGAGAGAGGCGACCATGGCTACTCGTGGAGCAGTCTGTCTCGGAGTCATCGTGGCGGCCCTGTGGTCGCCCGCGACCGCAGTTCTGGCAGCGGCCCGGAGTGCGGCGCAGGCGCCCCGTACCCTCTCCGCCTCGGTCCTGGTCATCACCTCGCAGACCGGTGACCGCCAGCCGCAGCGGCCGCCGGTCGAGTTCGACCACGATCGCCACACCGTTACGCTCGCGCCCGAGCCGTGCGAGACCTGCCATCAGGTCAGCGAGGCCGGCGTGCTCGACCCGAGGTTCGCCGCGGCTGTCGGAGCGAGCCGCTGGGACGAGCGGATGGACGCCTTCCACGACGCCTGCATCGGGTGCCACGCCGAGCGCGCCCAGCACGCTGCGAGCGGGCCCCAGGTCTGCGGCGGCTGCCACATCCGGCGGCCCCTGACCGTGTCCGCCAGGGTCGAGATGAGCTTCGACCTGTCATTGCACGGACGACACGACCAGGCCTACCCGGAGAGGTGCGAGACCTGTCATCACGTCTGGGACCCCGAGAAGGAGGCCCTCGTGCACCTCAAGGGCGCCGAGGCGGCATGCCGGACCTGCCACCGGCTGCAGGCGGTGGAGCGAACCCCGTCACGCGCTGAGGCCTCGCACCGGGCCTGCGTCTCCTGTCATCTGCGGCTCGTCGAGGCTGCCGCCGTCGCCGGCCCGGTGTCGTGCGTCGGCTGTCACGACGCTGCCCGGGTCGCCGCCGTTCGTCGGCTTGAGGAGGTCCCCAGGCTGTTGCGCGGCCAGCCCGACCGGACATGGGTGGCCGTCGCCGACGGCGTCTGGCCGGCGGTGCCCTTTGACCATCTTCGCCACGAGGGGGCCGCGGCCTCCTGCTCCGGGTGCCACCATGAGAGCATGGCGCGCTGCGGCGACTGCCACACGCAGCGCGGCGTTCCGGAAGGCGCCGGCATCACCCTCGCCGAGGCGTACCACGATCCCTGGTCGGAGCACAGCTGCGTCGGCTGCCACCGCCGACAGACCGCGAGCCCCGAATGTCGGGGCTGCCACGCGGGCGGTACCGGAGAGGCGAGCCAGCGCAGCTGCACGATCTGCCACTCGGGCCCGGCGCCGAGGCTGGTGGTCGAGGGTGCTGTGCCGGTCGAGCTGGCGCCGGTTGACCTCGGCGCCCTCCCCGACTCCCCCGAGGACCTTCCGGAGGAGGTCG
Source organism: uncultured Thermoanaerobaculia bacterium (assembly GCA_964553295.1). Taxonomy (GTDB): domain Bacteria; phylum Acidobacteriota; class Thermoanaerobaculia; order Thermoanaerobaculales; family Sulfomarinibacteraceae; genus CAZKKP01. The sequence continues at coordinate 14,300 of CAZKKP010000050.1, forward strand.
TCATCGACGTGCTCGCCGACCGCTACCAGCCGTCGCGACTGCCCCACGGCAAGATCGTCCGGCGGCTGCACGGCGCCGTGCTCGAGAGCCGGCTGGCGCAGAGGTTCCATGGTGACGCAATGGTCGGGTGTGCCGGCTGCCACCACCACTCACCGGCCGGTACACGACCGCCAAGGTGCGTCTCCTGCCACGGAGATTCGGCCGATCCCAGACGGGACCGGCCCGACCTGAAGACCGCCTACCACCGCCAGTGCCTCAACTGCCACAAGGAGTGGACCGACGAAAAGGA
>CAZKKP010000051.1:0-11226 GCA_964553295.1 uncultured Thermoanaerobaculia bacterium
GGCGGCGGCGAGGGTGGCGGCGAGGGCGGTGGGGTGGTGGGCGAAGTCGTCGACCACGGTCACGCCGGCGGCCTCGCCGACCACCTCGAGGCGGCGCGCGACCCCCGGGAAGTCGGCGACGGCCGCCAGGGCGGCGTCGGCCCCGACCCCCACGACCACGGCCGCGGCCAGCGCCACGGCGACGTTCTGGGCGTTGTGCAGGCCGGCGAGAGGGGATCGTCCCTCGAGCCGGCGGCCGAAGACCTCGAGCACCATCCGGCAGCCGTCTGAGTCCGGGCGGTGCTCGACCAGGCGGACGTCGTGCCCGGCGCCGGCGCCGGCGACGACCACCCGGCCGCTCGTGGTCCGGGCCGTGCGCAGGGCGTCGTCGGACCAGCCGTTGACGACCACCGCGCCATGCCGGGGTACCTGGGCCACGCCGGCGCGGAACGCGGCCAGGACCGCCTCGAGGTCGCGGTAAAGGTCGGCGTGGTCGAGCTCCACCGGTCCGAGCACGAAGACCTCCGGGCGGTAGTGGAGGAACTTGGGACCGCGGTCGAAGAAGGCGGTGTTGTACTCGTCGCCCTCGAGCACCGCCCAGTCGCCGGCGCCGAGCCGGTGGGCGCGCCGCGACCACTGCAGCAGTCCGCCGACCAGGTAGGAGGGGTCCCGGCCGCAGCGCTCGAGGATCCAGGCGAGGAGGGCGCTGGTGGTGGTCTTGCCGTGGGTGCCGGCCACGACCAGCCCACGTCGGCCCGCGCCGAGCAGGTAGTGGGCGACCGCCTCGGCTTGTGACAGGTGTGGCAGCCGGCGGGACAGGACGGCCGCGACCTCCGGGTTCGTGCGGGGCACGGCGTTGCCGATGATCACCCGGTCGGCGGCGGGCACCGCCTCGGCGTCGAAGCCGAGACGAACCGGGATCGCCAGCTCGGCGAGCAGGGTGCTCATCGGCGGGTAGAGCTGGGCGTCGACCCCCTCGACCCGGTGGCCGGCCTCGGCGAGCAGGCACGCCAGGGGCGCCATCGCGGTGCCGCCGATGGGCAGGAAGTAGAGGTGCTCGGAGGTGGAGTATCGGTCCTGCAAAAAGTTCACCCTTCCGGCTTGCGGGCGGGCCGCAGCCCCCCTAGATTGTGGCCGGTCAGAGAGACGATCACAAGGAGGACGTTCGATGAAGACCTCTCGTACCGTGGCGCTCGCCGTAGCCGTCGCCTTTGCTGCGGCCGCACCGGCGCCGGCGCAGGCGCCCCGGGCCGCGACCGGCCCGAAGCTCGTCGTTCCGGAAATGGTGAAGGACATGGGACCGGTCGCCCAGGGCGCCACCCTGGACGTCAAGTTCAAGCTCGTCAACCAGGGTCAGGAGACCCTCGAGGTGCGGGCCGTGCGCCCGACCTGCGGCTGCACCGTCGCCGAGTTCGACAAGACGATCCCGGCCGGCGGCGAGGGCTTCATCACCGCCCACCTGGACACGACCGACTTCTCCGGGCCGATCTCGAAGTCGATCCTGGTGATGACCAACGATCCCGAGGAGCCGACCGCGCGCCTGGTCATCAAGACCGACGTTCGGCCCTACGTCGAGGTGCTGCCGCGGCCACTGGTCCGCTTCAACGCCCTGGAGAAGGACACGGCCCTCGAGCGCCTGGTGGTGGCCCCCGGCGAGGGCGCCAAGAGCTTCAAGGTGGAGGGTGTGAGCAGCGACTTCGCCTTCCTCACCACGACGGTACGCAAGCTGGCCGGCGACGAGGTCGTCGCGGGCAAGGGCGAGCCCCAGTACGAGGTTACCTTCGGCCTGGCCGAGGACGCCCCCGTGGGCACGGTCAGCGGTGCGGTGAAGATCCGGACCAACCATCCCAAGGCCAAGGAGGTCGAGGTCAAGGTCTACGGCGTGATCCGGGCGCTGCTCAACGTGACGCCCGGGCAGGTGCAGTTCGGCGCGGTCGAGGCCAAGGGTCGCCCGGGCCGTAACGTGATCGTCGTCAACAACCGACCGGGCACCGCAGTCGAGGTGACCGGGGCCTCGGTCAACGACCCGGCCTTCGAGGCCGAGGTGACGACGATCGACAAGGGCCGCCGCTACCAGGTGGCGCTGACCGTCAAGGCGGATGCCAGCCCGGGGTCCCGGGACGCGGTCCTGACCCTGGCCACCGACGACCCGGACTACCCGCAGCTCACGGTTCCGGTGCGGGCGGTGATCCGCTGAGCCCGACCGGGTCGGAGGACCTGGAGGTGGGCGACCGTCGCCCCCCCCCTCCAGGCTTCGTCAGGGGGCATGCTGCCGTGCTGCGGACTCTGGGCATCGAGACCTCCTGTGACGAGACGGCGGTGGCGGTGCTCGACGCCGAGGGTCGCGTCGAGGTCAGCCTGTTGTCGAGTCAGGTCGGGGCCCATGCGCCCTTCGGCGGGGTCGTGCCCGAGCTCGCCTCGCGGGAGCATCTCAAGGCCCTGCCCTGGCTCGTCGAGCAGGCTTCGGCGGCGGTCGCGGGGCGGGTCGAGGCGGTGGCGGTCACCGCCGGACCGGGGCTGATCGGGGCGCTCCTGGTCGGCGTCCGCTTCGCGGCCGCCTTCGCATGGGGGCGGCAGCTCCCGCTGGTCGCGGTCGACCACCTCGAGGGCCACCTCGTCTCGCCGATGCTCCACATCGACGGTCGACCGGCCGACGAGGCGCCCGGAGAGACCCTCGCCCTGGTCGCCTCGGGTGGCCACTCCGCCTGGTATCGACTGGCCCCCGACGCCTCCGCCGAGCCCCTCGGCAGGACCCGTGACGACGCGGCCGGCGAGAGCTTCGACAAGGTGGCCCAGGCTCTCGGTCTGCCCTACCCGGGGGGACCGGTGGTCGACCGCCTGGCCCGGCGGGGAGATCCGGGCGCGGTGCCCCTGCCGCGGCCTCGTCTCGAGGGAGCGCCGGCCGACTTCTCGTTCTCCGGCCTCAAGTCGGCGGCGATCCGCTGGATCCAGGGGCGCGGCCTCGGCCCGGTGGACGAGGCGACGGCGCCGCCGGCGGTCTGCGACCTGCTGGCCTCCTTCGAGGCGGCGGTGGTCGACCAGCTGCTCGCGCCGCTGCCGATGCTCGTCGAACGACATCGTCCGGCCCTCGTCACGGCGGCCGGCGGCGTGGCCGCCAACACCCTGCTGCGCAGACGGCTGGTCGAGATCGGCGAGGGCCTCGGGCTCGAGGTCCGGCTGCCGCCGCGAGCGCTGACCACCGACAACGCCGCGATGATCGCCAGGGCCGGACAGCTGGCGATGGCCCGCGGCATAAGCCACGACCCCCGCCGCCTCGACGCCCGACCTCGGCAGCCGTGGCAGCCGCCCGGGATGCGGTCGGCGGTCTTGCGAGTCGGGTAACATGGAGCGCCCGTCACGACCGCGGGGCGCCGGTGACGAGGCTGGCCGCTGATGGAGTGTCGCGCATGAAGAAATCGGTGTACCGGGAGTACTACGAGGCGATCCTGGTGGCCTTCATCCTGGCCCTGTTCGTCCGCACCTTCGTGTTCGAGAACTTCAAGATCCCCTCGGGCTCCATGGAGGACAACCTGCTGATCGGCGATCACCTGGTGGTCAACAAGTTCGTCTTCGCCAGCCACGGTGACACCTTCCTGCACCGCCTCTTCCCCTACCGGGCGCCGGAGCGCGGCGACGTCGTCGTCTTCAAGTTCCCCGAGGATCCGCGGCGCGACTTCATCAAACGCTGCGTCGCCGTGGCCGGCGACCACGTCGAGATGCGTTCCAAGACGCTCTTCGTCAACGGCGTGCCGGTGGACGAGCCCTACGTCGTGCACAAGGACCCCAGGGTCTTCCGCGACCTGCCGGAGGAGCCGTCGCGCAACCGCATGCGCGACAACATCCCGCCGCTGGTGGTGCCCGAGGGCGCCCTCTTCTGCCTCGGAGACAACCGCGACAACTCCCTCGACTCGAGGTTCTGGGGGCCGGTACCTCTGAGCTATGTCAAGGGGAGGGCAGTGCTGATCTACTGGTCCTACGAGGCCAAGCGCGACGACTGGGAGTGGCGGGGGCTCGGCCATCGGCTGCGGCAGCTCGCCGAGGTGTTCCTCAACTTCTTCACCAAGACCCGGTGGGAGCGGCAGTTCCGACTGATCCACTGATACCATGTCGGACGAGACTTGGAGGAGTACGGCCATGGATCGATGGCGGACACAGCGGGGTGACGTGCCGGTCGGGTGCCTGGTGGGCCTGGTGGTGCTCGGGCTGGTGGTGATGATCGGCATCAAGGTGGGGCCGATCATGATCAACGTCGGCGAGTTCGAGAAGGAGGTCCGCCTGATGGCGGACCGCGGCAACACCCGGTCCTGGGACGACAAGCGCATGATCCAGACCCTGCTCCGCAGGGCCGACGAGCTTGGGCTGTCGGTGACCCCCGAGAACATCGTCATCGAGCGCAGCCAGGCCCGGTTCCGGATCACCGTGAACTTCGTCGAGGAGATCGAGTTCCCCGGCCACACCTACGTCTGGGACAAGAAGATCGACGAGGAGCGGCCGCTCTTCTGACCACCGGCCCGGGCGGCTCAGGCCTGGCGGCCTGACACCATCTCGGCGAGAATCCTCTCCGCGGCCAGGCCCGGATCCGGGGCCCGGGTGACCGGTCGGCCGACGACCAGGATGTCGGCGCCCAACGCCTGACCCTCGGCGGGAGTGACCACCCGGCGCTGGTCGTCAGCGGGCGCCCAGGACGGCCGGATGCCCGGGGTCACGATTAGGAAGTCGGGTCCGCAGGCGGCACGGACGATCGGCGCCTCTCGCGCCGAGGCGACGACCCCGTCGAGCCCGGCGTCCTGCGCCAAGCGGGCCCACCGGCTGACGATCTCCTCGGGCGCACCCTCGATCCCGAGGGCCTGGAGGATCTCCCGGTCGAGGCTGGTGAGCACGGTGACGGCCACGACCATCGGCCGCTCCTTGCCTTTCGCCTCAGCGACACCGGCGCGGGCTGCGGCTGCCATCTCCGGACCGCCCGCGGCATGCACCGTGAGCATGCCGACACCGAGAGCGGCGCAGTTGCCCGCTGCGCGCCGGACGGTCGTCGGGATGTCGTGCAGCTTCAGGTCGAGGAAGACCGGGGTCCCCGTCGCCGCGACCTCCTCGACGAGGCCGGGCCCGTGCGCGGTGAAGGCCTCCAGGCCGATCTTCAACCAGCCGACCCGGCTCGCCAGGCGAGCCGCGGTGGCCGTCAGCCACCTCCGGTCTGTGCCGTCGAGAGCCACGCACAACCGCTGCCGCCCGGGTCGTTCCATGGGCCCGCCCCCCGTTCCGGGTCGAGCGGACCCGGGACGGCCAGAATAGCGCACCGAGGTACCATGGGCCGATGTCGGAGCGACCTCGCCTGCCGTGGCCGGAGGCCCTGGCCGCCGGCGCCGCGCTCGGTGTGCTGGCCCAGGGGCTGGTGCAGCGTCTCAACCCCGAGGTGCCGGTCAGCCTCTCGGGTCTTCTTGTGGGCGTCGCCCTGTGGTCGAGCTGGGGCGCCGTCGCTGCGGGGCTGCCGCTGATCGCCGTCTTCGCCCTGTGGCGCCGGCTGCGCGGCGTGGGCCGCAGCGGCGCCGGCTGGCCGCTGCCCGGGCTGCTGGCCGCTATGTACCTGCTCGCAGCGGTGATGAGCCGGGTCAACGCCGAGCTCCACCCGCAGCTGCTCTCGGCCAGCGCCCACCGGGTGCTTCGCCAGGACGCGGTGGCCTGGCTGGTGGTGGCAGTCCTGGCGGTGGTCGGCGGCCGGCTGCTGGCGGCCGTCCGACACCGCCGCTGGCCCAGGACGGCCTTCGCCGGGCTGCTCCTGCTGCTGCCGCCAGTGCGGCTGGCGATGCAGCCGACGCCACAGATGGTGCCCGCCGAGGGCGCGCCCCGGGCCTTCGGCGAGCCCGGGCGAGCCGTGCTCGTGCTCGGGATCGAGGGGCTCGACTCCCGGGTCGTGCTCGGCGCCGGCAGCGAGGAGCGCGCGACGACGCTCCGCCGTCTGATGGCCGCCGGCAGCTGGGGCGCCGCCCGCCCCAATCGGCCGTTCCTGCGCTGGTCGCTGTGGACGACGCTGGCGACCGGCGCCAACCCGGGCCGCCACGGTGTCAAGTCCGACCGCGCCTGGCAGCTGCCGATGGTGTTCGACGGTCCGCTGCGGCTCATGCCCTGGACACCCCAGGGCTCCCGTCTGATCCTGCCCTGGTACCTGGCGAGGGCGGTGCGGCCGCCGCCGGCGACGCTGCCTCCGCTGTGGGAGTGGCTGCGCTCCTCCGGAGCGGCGACGGCGGCCATCGACTGGCCCGGGGTCTGGGGGCCGGGCGTCGAGCTGCGCGAAGTGGGCGAGCCCCCGGGCGACCCGGCGGTTGTGCCGGCGAGCACCGCGGCGGCCCTCGATCAAGCCCTGACCGAGCTCCCCGGCCAGGCCGACGCGGTCCGCCGCGCCCTCGCCCGCGATGCCAAACGGGTGGCGGCCGGGCTCGCGGCCCTCGACGAGGGTGTCTCCTCGTTGTGGTTGTATCTCGAGTCGGTCGCGGTCGCCCGCCAGCTGCTCGAGCCGCTGTCTCCCCTGGACATCGCCGAGCGGGAGGTGGTCGGCGTGGTGGTCGGGCAGGTGGACAGCTGGCTGGCGGCCCTGGTCGAGCGATCGGGGCCCGAGGCGCTGATCGTCGTGGCCTCGCCCTACGGCCTCGCACCGCCCGACGCGTGGGAGCGCCTGCGCCGGCTGCTCGGTGGCGGCGGCAGCTGGCGGGTCTCGCCGGATCCCTCCCCGGACGGCCTCCTCCTGCTGGCAGGAGGGCCGGTGCGCGCGGGGTCCGTCATCGCCGACGTGCGGACCCCGGACCTCGCACCCACCCTGTGCTACCTCCTCGGGCTGCCGGTAGCCCAGTACATGCAGGGTCGGGTGCTGGTCGACGCGATCCGTCCCGAGTGGCTCGCCGAGCACCCGATGCAGGTCGTGGAGGGGGGCCTGGACGCGCCGGCGCCGTGGTAGAGTCGCTCTCCAGAATGCGCCTTTCGGTCGTGATTCCGGCCTACAACGAGGAGGCGACGGTGGTGGCCTTGCTCGACCGGGTCGCCGCCGCACCGCTGCCCGACGCCGTCACCGGCATCGAGCTCGTGGTGGTCGACGACGCCTCGCGGGACGACACCTGGCGGGCCGTCTCCGAGTGGCGGCCGGCGGCCCGGGCGGACGGCCGTCCGGTCACCGTGGGCCTGGAGCGCCACCCCAGCAACCGGGGCAAGGGGGCGGCGCTGCGCACCGGTTTCGCGCGAGCGGGCGGCGACGTCGTGCTGGTCCAGGATGCCGACCTCGAGTACGACCCCCGGGAGTATCCCGTGCTGCTGCAGCCGATCCTCGAGAACGTGGCCGACGTCGTCTACGGCTCGAGGTTCCTCGGCGGGCCGCACCGGGTGCTGCTCTTCTGGCACGCGGTCGGCAACCGGCTGCTGACGCTCCTGTCGAACGTCTTCACCGATCTCAACCTGACCGACATGGAGACCTGCTACAAGGTCTTCCGGGCCGACGTCCTCCGGCAGGCTCGTCTGACCGCAGACCGCTTCGGCTTCGAGCCCGAGGTCACCGCCCGGGTGGCGCGCCTGGGATGCCGCGTCTACGAGGTGCCGATCTCCTACCACGGGCGGACCTATGCCGAGGGCAAGAAGATCGGCTGGAGGGACGGCGTTGCCGCCATCTGGACCATCCTCCGCTGCAACCTCTGGGACCGGTGAGGGCGCCCGGGAGGAGCGATCGCCGAAATCTCGGGCCCGCGGTCTTCCCCTCTCGCCGCGCCTCCGCTAAGCTGTGCTGCGCCCTCGTTCCCGGGGGCGCGACATCGGCTTACAGGAGCAAGATCATGAGCAAGCGTAAGGTGGTGGTGATGCCCGGCGACGGAATCGGCAAGGTGGTGCTGCCCGAGGCGCTGCGGGTGCTGGAGGCGGCGGGCTTCGCGGCCGACTGGGTCGAAGCGGACATCGGCTGGGACTTCTGGATCCGCGAGGGCAATCCACTGCCCCAGCGGACCGTCGACCTGATCGAAGAGCACAAGGTGGCGCTCTTCGGCGCCATCACGTCGAAGCCGAAGGACGCGGCGGCGAAGGAGCTCGCGCCCGAGCTCCGGGGACAGGGACACGTCTACTACTCGCCGATCGTCGGCCTCCGGCAGCGCTTCGACCTCGACGTCTCGGTGCGCCCCTGCATCACCTTCCCGGGCAACCCGCTCAACTTCATCCGGCGGGGCGCGGACGGCGGCGCCGAGGAGCCGCGGGTCAACACCGTGGTCTTCCGGCAGAACACCGAGGGTCTGTACGCCGGGGTGGAGTGGACCAACCCTCCCGACCAGGTCTGGAACGCCCTCAACAGCCACCCCAAGTTCAAGGCCTTCGCCGCTGTGCCGCGCGAGGACCTGGCGGTGTCGACGCGCATCTTCACCCGGGCGAAGTGCCGCCGCATCTGCGAGGAAGCCTTTGCCTACGCCGCCCGGCACGGCTACTCGAACGTCACCGTCTGCGAGAAGCCGAACGTCATCCGCGAGACCTCGGGGATGATGCTCGACGAGGCGCGGAAGGTGCACGAGCGCTACCCGTCCATCGAGCTCTGGGACACCAACATCGACGCCCAGATGATGTGGCTGACCAAGAACCCTGAGGACTACGGCGTGATCGTCGCCGGCAACATGTTCGGGGACATCATCTCCGACGGCTTCGCCGGCCTGGTCGGCGGCCTCGGCTTCGCGGCCTCGGCCAACATCGGCGCCGACGTCGGCGTGTTCGAGCCGACCCACGGCTCGGCGCCGAAGTACGAGAAGCTCGACCCGCCGATCGTCAACCCGATCGCGATGGTGCTGTCGGCGGTGCTGATGCTCGACTGGCTCGGCGAGGCCGAGACCGCCGCGCGGATCCGCGACGCGGTGGCCGCGGTGGTCGCCAGGGGAGAGGTCCGGACCTACGACATGCTCAAGCTGCGCGGCGGGCCGAAGGCGATCTCCCAGGGTGCGGCGACCACGACCCGGATGACCGACGCGATCGTCGCCGCCCTCGGCTGAGGCGGCGGGGCCGACCTCCGACCGACGGCGGACCCTTGCATCATGGCCCGCGGTCGGTTATGCTTCGCCGGCTCGGCGTACGAAGCCGCCGGGTGGAGGTGCGAGATGAAGAGTGGAATCCATCCTGAGTACCGCGACGTCGAGGTGCGGTGCGCCTGCGGCGCGAGCTTCAAGACCAGGTCGACCAAGAATGAGCTGCGGCTCGAGATCTGCAACAGCTGTCACCCGTTCTACACCGGCAAGCAGAAGCTCATCGACACCGCCGGCATGGTCGAGAAGTTCGAGCGCCGCTACGGCAAGCAGGGCAAGTAGCGACCACCGGCCGCCGGCTGCGGCGGCCAGGCATGGCCCGCGCGGGACACAACGGTCCGCGCGGGCTTTCATTTTGCCCCAGGCCGAGGAGGAGGGATCGTGCGAGACCGGCTCGAGGACATCGCCCGCCGCCACGGCGAGCTCCGGCGACTCCGGGAGGACCCTGAGATCGCGGTGGACCGCAAGCGGTCGCGGGAGATCGCCGAGAAGCTCGCCGAACTCGAGCCGGTGGTGACCGCCTACGCCGGGCTGCGGCGGCTCGAGAACGAGCTGACCGGCGCCCGGGAGGTGTGTGACCAGACCGACGAGCTCGAGCTGCGCGAGTTCGCCGCCAGCGAGGTGGTCGAGCTCGAGGCACGGCTCGAGGAAGCCGAGGCCCGGCTTCGGGTGCTGCTGCTGCCGGAGGACCCCGACGACCGCCGCAACGTCGTCCTCGAGGTGCGGGCGGGCACCGGCGGCGAGGAGGCGGCGCTGTTCGCCGCCGAGCTGCTGCGCATGTACTCCCGCTATGCCGAGGCGCGGCGCTGGCGGATGTCCGTCACCGACCTCCACGAGAGCGGGCTGAAGGGCATCAAGGAGGCGGTGGCGGTGATTGAGGGCGAGCGGGTCTACTCGCGGCTCAAGCACGAGTCCGGGGTGCACCGCGTCCAGCGGGTGCCGGCGACCGAGGCCTCCGGCCGCATCCACACCTCGGCGGCGACGGTGGCGGTGATGCCCGAGGCCGAGGAGGTCGAGGTCGAGGTCGACGAGAAGGACCTGCGGGTCGACCGATTCTGCTCCTCCGGACCGGGCGGCCAGAGCGTCAACACCACCTACTCGGCAGTCCGCATCACCCATTTGCCGACCGGGCTGGTGGTCTCCTGCCAGGACGAGAAGTCGCAGATCCAGAACCGCGCCAAGGCGCTGCGCGTGCTCAAGGCACGGCTCAAGGAGATTCAGGAGCGGGAGCGGGACGCCGAGCGGGCCGCCGACCGTCGCGCCAAGGTCGGCAGCGGCGACCGCTCGGAGAAGATCCGCACCTACAACTTTCCCCAGAGCCGGGTGACCGACCACCGCATCGGCCTGACCGTGCACCGCCTCGAGGCAGTGCTCGACGGCGACCTCGACCTGGTGCTCGAGCCGCTGAACGAGCACTTCCAGGCCGAGAGGTTGAAGGTGGAGCTGGGCTAGATTCAGGGGACAGGCGACGGGGGATGGCGACGGTCGCGGAGCTGGTGGCGGAGGGGGCGGCGACGTTGCCCGTGCGGAGCGGGATCCCGGACCCGCGGCGCGAGGCGCGGTGGCTGCTGGCGGCGGCACTCGGCGTTGCAGAGCTCGCCCTGAGCACCGACCCCGAGGGCTCGGTGTCCCCGGCGGTCGCAGCCACCTTCCGGGAGTGGCTGGCGCGGCGGGCGGCCGGCGAACCGGCGGAGCACCTGGTCGGGCGGTGCCGCTTCTGGGGGCGCTGGTTCGAGGTCTCGCCGGCGGTGCTGGTGCCGCGGCCGGAGACCGAGCTCCTGGTCGAGGTTGCCCTGGCCCTGCCCCTCGACCGCCAGGCCCGGGTGCTCGACGTCGGCGCCGGCTCGGGCTGCCTGGCGGCGACCCTGGCGCTGGAGCGTCCGGGCTGGCGGGTGGTCGCCGTCGACCGGTCGCCGGCGGCGCTCGCGGTCGCCCGGCGCAACCTCGCCGCCCTCGGCGCCGCCGTCGGCCTGGTCCTCGGTGACCTCACCTCCGCCTGCGGGCCGCCCTTCGACCTGGTGGTCGCGAACCTGCCCTATGTCAAGACCCCGGATCTCGCCGCACTGCCGCTGGAGGTGCGCCACGACCCGGTCGGCGCCCTCGACGGCGGCGCCGACGGTCTCGACCTCCTGCGCCGCCTGCTCGCCGACCTGCCGCGGCTCCTCCGGCCCTGCGGCGGCGCCGTCCTCGAGCTCGGCGAGGACCAGGCCGACGCGGT
>CAZKKP010000051.1:11236-14298 GCA_964553295.1 uncultured Thermoanaerobaculia bacterium
GGTCGCCGAGCTGGGGCGCTCACGCCGTCTGGCCGTCGCCCGCCGGGTGCGCGATGTCGGCGGGGTCGAGCGGGTCGTCGTGCTCCAGCCCACCGGCTGAGCGCCGCCGCCGACTCGGTTGACAGGCCTCGTGCGGGCTTTCACAATGCCGGTTCCGCAGATCGAGCGGGCAGGCGGAGGTGCGAGATGGCGGAGCGCAAGAAGTCGGCGAGGCTGGCCGAGATCGGTGTCGAGCGGCGACCGGTGGCGGTGATCGCCTTCGGCGGCAATGCGCTGCTCAGGCCCCAGGACCACGGCACCCAGGAGGAGCAGTTCACCCTCACCTGGAAGGCCACCCGCTGGCTGGTGGAGATCATCCACCGCGGCTACGAGCTCGCCCTGGTGCACGGCAACGGGCCGCAGGTCGGCAACATCATGATCCAGGTCGAGGAGGCGGTCACCAAGATCCCGCCCCAGTCCCTCGACGTCTGCGTCGCCCAGACCCAGGGCTCGATGGGCTTCATGCTGGCCAACCAGCTGCGCAACCGGCTGCACGAGGAGCAGCTCGACAAGGACATCGCCTGCGTGCTCACCGAGGTGGTCGTCGAGCGCGACGACCCCGCCTTCGAGAACCCGTCGAAGCCGGTGGGCCCGTACTTCACCTCCTACCGGGCCAACCTGCTGCAGCAGGAGCAGGGCTGGAAGATGGTCGAGGACGCCGGCCGCGGCTGGCGCAAGGTCGTGGCCTCGCCGAAGCCGCGGAAAATCCTCGGCACCGACCTGTATCGCCGTCTCGTGCAGTCCGGCGCGGTGCTGATCGCCGGCGGCGGCGGCGGCATCCCGGTGTACCAGGACGTCGGCGGCTACTACCGCGGCGTCGAGGCGGTGATCGACAAGGACTACGTGGCGGCGATCCTCGCCCAGGACCTCGAGGCCGACCTGTTCATCGTGCTCACCCAGGTGTCGATGGTCGCCGAGAACTTCGGCCGGGCCAACCAGCGCTGGCTGCGCCGGCTGCCGGTGGCCAGGGCGCGCGAGATGCTCGAGGCCAACCAGTTTCCGCCCGGCTCGATGGGCCCCAAGATCCAGGCCTCCATCCAGTTCGTCGAGGCGACCGGCAAGGAGGTCCTGATCACCGACGAGGAGAGCCTGAAGCGGGCGCTGAAGCATGAGGCCGGCACCTTCCTGGTCGCCGACGGCGAGCTCGAGTACGCCCCCCACCCGTGATCCGGCGCCGGCGGCATCGCGGTGGGCGTCCGGTATCCTGAGACCGATGGCCCCGCCGAGCCTGTGGCTGTACCGGCTGCTCGTCGCGGGCGCGCTGCCGCTGGTGGTGCCGGCCCTCGCCTTGGCCGACCGCGTTCGCGACAAGCGGCGCCCGAGCCTGGCCTCGCGCCTCGCCCGCCGGCCGCCGGCGCTGCCCCGGGGCGGCCTGTGGCTGCAGGCGGTGTCGGTTGGGGAGGTGGAGCTCGCCCGCCGACTGCTCGTCGAGCTGTCGGCGCGAGATTCGACGCCGGTGCTGCTCACCGCGACCACCGCCACCGGGCTCGAGCTCGCCCGCCGCACCCTCGAAGGCAGGGCGACCGTGATGCCGTGCCCCCTGGACCTGCCGGGCGCGGTGCGCCGGGTGCTCGAGGCGGCGTGCCCCGCGGCCCTGGCTCTGGTGGAGACCGAGCTGTGGCCGGAGATGCTCCACCAGGCCGGTCGTCGACGCGTGCCGGTGGCGGTGGTCAACGCGCGCCTGTCCGAGGGCGCCTTCGTCCGCTATCGGCGGGTCCGGTGGCCGCTGCGGTCCCTCCTCGAGCCGGTCACCCGGGTGCTGGCGCGCAGCCCGGCCGACGCCGAGCGCTTCGCCGCCCTCGGCGTGCCCGCACCGCGGCTGGTGGTGACCGGCAACGTCAAGTACGACCTCGATGCCGACCGGACTCCCCTGCCCTGGGTCGACCGGCTGCGCGAGCTCGCCCGCGGTCGACCGGTGGTCGTCGCCGGCTCGACCATGGCGGGGGAGGAGGAGCTGGTGACCGACGCCGTCGCCCGGCTCCGCCGCTCCGGCCTCGATCCCTTCCTGGTGCTGGCGCCGCGCCACCCCGAGCGCTTCGACGTGGTTGCCAGGGGGCTCGCCGAGGAGGGCCTCGCGGTCGCCCGCCGCAGCCAGCCCGAAGACCCGGCCGGGGCCGACATGCTGCTGCTCGACACCATCGGCGAGCTGGGCCGGGCCTATCGTTTCGCCGCCGCGGCCTTCGTCGGCGGCTCCCTGGCGCCCACCGGCGGCCACAACCCTCTCGAGCCCGCGGTCTGGGGGGTGCCGGTGCTCACCGGCCCCCACGTCCACAACTTCGCCGAGGTCTACGACGCCCTGCTCGCCGCCGGCGCCGCCCGGGTCGTGGGCGACGCCGGCAGCCTCGCCGGGGCGCTCGGCGAGTGGCTCGTTGACGAGACGGCTCGCCGCCGCGCCGGCGCCGCCGGCCAGGGGGTGGTCGCGGCCAACCGCGGCGCGCTGCGACGGACCGTCGACGAGCTGCTCGCGCTGATGGGCAGGAAGAGCGGAGGATGATGACCAGCGACGCCCTCGCCACGCCCGACCGGCGGTGACGCCGGTGCGTCCGGCCGACCTGCTGCTGCCCCTGACGCCGTTGTGGCGACTCGCAGTCAGCGGGCGCGCCGCCGCTTACCGGCGCGGGCTCCTTGCGGTGCACCGGGCGCCGGCGCCGGTGGTGTCGGTGGGAAACCTGAGCTTCGGCGGCACCGGCAAGACCCCCGTGGTCGCCGCCCTGGTCCGCGACCTCGGCCGGCGCGGCCGGCGCCCGGCGGTCTTGACCCGGGGCTACGGCCGGCGCGCCGCCGAGCCCTGCGTGCTCGTCGGGCCCGATCTCGAGGTCGCGTCGGAGCGCTGTGGCGACGAACCCCTCGAGCTCGCCCGCCGGCTGCCCGGGGTGCCGGTGGTGGTCGACGCCGACCGCGTCCGGGGAGGCGGCGAGGCGGTCCGCCGGGGCGCTGACCTGCTCGTTCTCGACGACGGCTTCCAGCACCTGCGGCTGGCCCGCGACCTCGACCTCGTGCTGCTCGACGCCGGCGACCCCTGG
>CAZKKP010000052.1:0-6890 GCA_964553295.1 uncultured Thermoanaerobaculia bacterium
CGGCGGCGTAGGCTGACCAGCCGCCGATCACCAGCAGGCCGTCGATGGCGAGCTCCTCGAGGTTGCGGGCGATGGCGTAGAGCTCCTTGCCGTGGGGGATTTTGCGGTTGGTGCCGAGCTCCGAGCCGCCGGCGGTCGCCCAGCCGCGCACCGTCATCCAGCCCATCTCCTCGATCTCGCCGTCGATCAGGCCCTGGAAGCCGTTGCGCACCCCGAGCATGACGTGGCCGCGGTCCAGGCCGATGCGGACCGCGGCGCGGGCGGCGGTGTTCATCCCCGGCGCCGGACCGCCGGCGGTCAGCACCGCCAGTCGCAGCCGCCGCTGGTCGGGGGTGGGGGGCTGGGGCAGGGCGCGGATCAGGGTGTGCAGGGTCGACAGGCTCTCGGCGAAGCCGGCCCCGCGCAGGCTCATGGCGGTGGCGAAGTCGCGGGCGTCGAGGGCCGAGTTGACCCGCCGGCTCTGCTCTACCGACTCGGCCAGGGGCAGCCGGGTGATCCGGTTGTTGCGCATGCCGATGACCGAGGGCGGCGCCACTTCCTCGGCCGACATCACCTCGCCGACCGCGGCATGGCCGAGCAGCGTCGACATGTAGCGGTCGAAAGCGGTCGGGGCGCCGCCACGCTGGACGTGGCCGAGGATGGTGACCCGGACCTCCTCGTGCATGTGCTTCTCGAGTACCTCCTTGACGTGCTGGGCGGTCACCGGATGGCCGTGGCGGTCGCAGGCCCCCTCGGCGAGGATCACGATCGAGTCGCGGCGGCCGGCGCGGCGCCCCTGGGCGAGACGATCGCACATGATCTCCCGCCAGTTGTCGTCGTCCGGGGGGTTCTCCGGGATCATCACCCAGTCGGCGCCGGTGGCGATCGCCGACATCACCGCGAGGTACCCGCAGCGCCGGCCCATAACCTCGACCACGAAGGTGCGCTGGTGGCTGGAGGCGGTGGAGCCGATGGCGTCGATCGCCTCGGTGATCCGGTGCAGCGCGGTGTCGGCGCCGATCGTCATGTCGGTGCCGTAGACGTCGTTGTCGATCGAGCCGATGAGGCCGACGACGTGGAGGCTGGGATGGCGCGCCGCGACCTCGGCCGCCACCTGACCCTGGCTCACCAGCTCGGCGAGGTGCTCGGGCCACTCGCGCCAGAGCAGGTCGGCGGCGGTCAGGCTGCCGTCGCCGCCGACCACGATCAGCCGGTCGACGCCCTCCAGCACGAGGTTGAGGACCGCCTGCCGGCGACCGCTGCACTCGCGGAACTCGGGGCAGCGGGCGGTGCCGATGATGGTGCCGCCGCGGTGGAGGATGCCGCCGACGGAGTCCCAGTCGAGCGTGCGGAAGTGGTTGCCGCCGGCCACCAGTCCGCGGTAGCCCTCGGTCACCGCGACCACCTCGTGCTCCCGCTCCAGGGCGGTCCGCACCACGGCGCGGATGGCGGCGTTCATGCCCGGGGAGTCGCCGCCGCTGGACAGGACGGCGAGCCGCCCGGTCGATCTGTGCTCGGTCATCGCACTCCTCCCCCCAGTGGGGTCTGGCCGAGAATTGTAGACGGTTCTCCGCGGTCGGGTGTGCCGGTCTAGGTCTATAGTGGGGGAGGTGGAAACCCGCAGAGTGCTGTTGATCGCGACCGGGCGCGACCTCGAGATGAGGGTGCAGCATCGGCTCGAGCCTTTGCTTGCGTCCTTTGGCGGCGAGCTGCAGCGTCCGCCGACCGGCGCCAACCTCTTCGAGCTCGTGCAGACCGTCCGCTTCGACCTGATCGTCATCGCCTATCCGCTCGGCTCGATCGGGCTCACCGAGATGCTCCGGTCGATCCGCTGGAGTCAGTCCGCGTGTCACAGCGCCGCGGTCATGGTCATGGCGCCGGTGTACGAGCTCGAGCAGGTGCAGCCGTTTCTCGGTCGGGGGGTCAACCGCTCGCTGCCGATCGACGCCGAGACACCGGTGCTGCGGCGGGCGCTGGCCGACCTGCTCGGTCAGTCGCTGCGGGTGTGGGTCCGGGTGCCGGCGCGGCTCGAGGTCTTCCTCGAGGGGGGCGTCGAGCGTCGCCTGTTGCAGACCGAGAACCTGTCGGAGACCGGCATGCGCCTGCGCGGTCGCGGCGACCTGCCGGTCGGCGTCGAGATGCGCTTCGAGCTGTCCGTCCCCGGCGACGCCAACCCTATTGCCGGGCTCGCCGAGGTGGTGCGCTTGCCGGTCGCCGAGCGGGAGAGCTCGGAAGGGGTCGGGGTGCGCTTCCTCGAGCTGGAGGGTGACGGCGGCCAGAGGCTGGCGGCCCTGGTCAACGCGTGTGCGATCGAGGAAGCCCGTCGGCGGACCCGTCCTTGACCCGGAGGCAGCCGACGGTCGACACTGGAGCATCATGAGCGAGCTGATCCTGATCGTGGACGACGAGCCCGCCATCCTGACCGCCCTGGCCGGCATCCTCGAGGACGAGGGCTTTCGGACGGTCACCACGACCCGCGGCGCCGAGGCCCTCGAGCTGTACCAGCGCGACCATCCGGACGTCGTCTTCCTCGACATCTGGCTGCCCGACCGGGACGGCCTCGAGGTCCTCGAGGACCTACGGCGCCTCGACCCGGCGGCCGCGGTCGTCATGATGTCCGGGCACGGCACATCGGCCACCGCCGTCCGCTCGATCAAGATGGGCGCCCACGACTACCTCGAGAAGCCGCTGTCCTACGACCAGACCGTGGAGGCGGTGCGATCCGCCCTGGCGACCCGCCGGCCGCAGCTTGCGGGCTCGACCGAGGTTCTCGATCGCGGCCACGCTGTCACCGAGTCACACCGGGACTTCGAGCCGCTGCCCGAGCTGCCGCTGCTCGAGGTCACTGACCGTCCGCAGCGCACCATCCGCGAGTCGAGCGTGATCTACGGTCTCGGCCTGCACTCCGGCTCGCGCACCGGCATGGTGATGCAGCCGCTGCCTCCGGACACCGGCATCCACTTCGTCACCTTACCCGGGAGCACGGTGATCCCGGCGCGGGTCTCGTCGGTGGCCGAGACCGACTATGCCACCACCCTGACCGGACGCGGCGAGCACATCCGCACCGTCGAGCACCTGCTCTCGGCGTTGCACGCGGCCGGCGTCACCAACCTGCTGGTCAAGGTGCACGGCGAGATCCCCGTGCTCGACGGCTCGGCGGCCGCGTTCTGCGATCGCCTGCTCGAGATCGGCCTCGTCGACCAGGACGCGCCCTGCCGCGAGATCGTCGTCGACCGGTCCTACGAGGTCGGCGGCGGCCGCGACAAGTCGCTGGTGGTCGAGCCGGCCGAGGTCTTCTCGGTGTCCTATCTGTTGCGTTACCCGGCGCCGATCGGCGAGCAGTTCTACGACTTCACCATGACCGGGCTCGAGGCCTACCGCGCCGAGATCGCGCCGGCGCGCACCTTCGGTTTCATGCGCGACCTCAAGATGATCAACGAGCTCGGCCTGGGCTCTGGCGGGCGGTTGGACAACTTCATCCTGGTCGGCGAGGACGACGTCATCAACACCGAGCTGCGCTTCCCCGACGAGTTCGTCCGCCACAAGATCCTCGACATCATCGGCGACCTCTGCCTGCTCGGCTACCCGATCCGCGCCAAGGTCACCGCCCGCCTCACCGGCCACCGCGACAACATCGCCGTCCAACGCAAGATCCTCGCCGGCGAGTGATTGCCCGCGAGCCCGTCGCGACCTCGCTGCGAGGTCGTCACCCCTCCAGCCGCTCCATGTAGCGGGCGAAGATGTCCGGGTCGAGGCTCTGCAGGCGCAACCGGTGGTGGACGGTCTCGTCGTGCCGGTGGCGAGTCGCGGCATCGGCGGCGGCGGCGAGTGCCGTCCAGACCTCGGCGACCGCGGGATGCGGCCTGCCTGCGGAGTCCGCCGGCGGCAGCGGCAGCCCGCCTTCGGCCCACAGCTCGAGGGCGGCGCGGGCGCCGCCGACCTCCTGGATTCTCCGTCGCAGGTCGACCCAGGCCACCTCGTGCCAGCGATCGAGGGTCGGGTCGAGCAGCAGCCCGCGGCTGTAGGTCGCCCGTGCCGGCCCGGCCGAGCCCGTCAGCCAGCAGGCGTCGCCGAGCAGGAGCTGGAGCCGGGCCGCGCAGGGCTCATGACGAACCGCCCACTCGAGCCAGGACCGCGCCGCGCCCTCTCGGCCGATGGCGAGGAGCACGTCGCCGGCGCAGAGCTCCGGCAAGGGCAGGGGGGCGGGGTGCATCTCGAGGGGCTCGAGGCAGTCGATCAGGAGGCGCAGGCGCAGGGTTCGGCTGAGCATGCCCGGCAGGCAGCGGGAGACCGCTTGCCAGAGGGCCGAAGCCCGCTCCAGTGCCGTCACCCCCTCGAGCCCCTCGAGGGCTGCCCGCCAGTAGGCGACCGCGTCGACTCCCCAACGGCTCGGCTCACTCTCCGGGTCGCGGTCCAAGGCGCCTGAGAAGAGCGACTCGGCGCGGTCCAGCTCGAGCCGGCCCAGCGCCGCCCACGCGGCTTCCACCTCCTGCTGCTCAGGCGAAAACAGCCCGAGCTGCACCGGCCCGTCGCAGTCCTCAGCAGGGTCCGGTCCCGGGTCGTCGATGCGGGTGGCCGAAACGTCGGTCACGGTCGGAAATGCTACACCCGCGACGGCCGCTGGAGGAAGCGCCGGCGCCGGGCGGTCGCTTGGGAGACATGCTGCTGCGCCGGAGGGAGACCCTCACGCTGCTGTCGGATCCGGCCACCCAGCTGCTGCTGTCTTCGGCGAGCGGCTGCGAGCTCGTCATCGAGCTGACGCCCCGGGCGGGCGGGGTCGGTTGCCGCGTTTCGCGCTACGAGTCGAGCCAGCTCACCCGGCCGGAGGCCAGGTCGTACACGGCGCCCACGACCAACAGCTCGCCGGCGCCCACCATCCCGGAGATCACCGCGCTCTGCTCGAGGATGTCCGCGATGGTCTGGCGGACGTTCTCCTCGATAGCTCGGTCGAGGAACTCGGTGTTGGACGATCTCGGCTCACCCTCGGTTGCCGCCGCCGCGCGCGCGATGGGGGCGTCGAAGCTGCTGAGAAGCTCGGTCAGCTTGCCCAGCTCGACGCCGTCGGCCGCGCCCTTGATCGCGCCGCACGAGCTATGACCGAGAACGACGATGACCTTGGCGCCCGCCGCCCTGGCGGCGAACTCGAAGCTGCCGACCATGTGGACGTCCTCCACGTTGCCGGCAACACGGCCGACGAAGACGTCGCCGATACCCTGGTCGAAGATGAGCTCGGGCGGCACTCGCGAGTCGAGGCAGCTGAGGATCGCGGCCTTCGGGTGCTGGCCGCCGTCAGCGGTCGCCCGGGCCTGCGCCAGGTAGTCGCGGGGGGTCAGCCTGCCGGCCGCGAAGCGCTCGTTACCCTCCTTGAGGTCGGCGAGCGCCTGCTGGGGGGTCATGGCCGCCTGGGCCTCGGCGGTGAGCACCGTGCTCACCGGCTCCGGCGGCTCGGCAACCGGCGCCGGCTGCGGCGCGCATCCGAGGGCTGAGAGTGCGATCACAGCGGCGGCAATGGCGGATGGGGAGGGTCTCATGTCAGGTCCCTTTCGGCCGGTTCGGCACGGGCTCCGAAGCTCGGCAGCCGGCGCCTGAGGGTGGTCGATGTTACGGCTGGTGGGCGGCTCCGCTCACCGGGCCCGTTGCGGTAAGAATACACTGATTGTCGTTCCGCCCAAGGCCCAAGCTCACGCGCCGGCGCAGCCGGTTGCTAGGCGAATGTTGCTCAGACCCAACCCAATTGCGATCGGGGCAAATCCTGCCGGCGCTCGCTTATCTGTAGCACCCAAGATGATCAGGACGAACATCATGGTCATGACCACCTCGGTAGTCGACACATCGGCGCCGAGCGCGAGCCCATGCCGCGGATGCTCGTGCCCTTCGACTGGGCCGAGCGCTGCACCCTCTTCATCCGCAGCGCCCACGCGATCACGCTGAATACGGGCCAGCCCAGAAGCCTCCGGGTTCGGGATCGTCACGACACTCGTGTGCCTGAGCATCGGGCATGGGGGCCGGAGGATGGCGACGTGACTGAGCCGGCCTCCCGGCACTCCTCACCACGAGTGTGGTGACTCACCCAGGGCATCGATGCGCCCGGCTGCCTGTGCTTCCCGACCGAGGCGTACCCGCGCCGCACGTCGAGGGGGCGAGACGCCGGCGGGCGGGATGCGGCGGTGACCGAGTGCCGGCGTACCCGTGGCGTGGAGTACTTGGGGTCATGCAGGCCGCCGCTGGCGGCGGGGGGGGGGCGAGGAGGCGGACCACGCCGGGGGGAATGTGTCCGCCCGTGGATGAGATATGGAGGGTGTGGCAACTGCCGGAACGGTAGGGGCCCGGGGAGGTTCTCATGGCAATCCGATCCTTCGCAGTCTTCATCTGCCTGGCACTGGCCGCCGGCGTCGTGGCCGCCGACGGGCCGTTCAGCCAGGACGCCCTGCCCTATCCTTCGGACGCGCTCGAGCCCTACGTCGACAAGCTGACCATGGACATCCACTTCGGCCTGCACCATGCGGGTTACGTCAGGAACCTCAATGCCCAGGTGGCGAGCTTCCCCGAGCTGGCCGACCTGAGCCTCGAGGCGATGATGGGGCAGATCTCGAAGTTCAACGCGGCGGTGCGTGACAACGGCGGTGGCCACTACAACCACGACCTGTTCTGGAAGGTCATGGCCCCCCCGGGCACCGGCGGCGAGCCGTCCGCCGCCCTGCAGGCCGCCATCGTGCGCGACTTCGGCGCCCTCGACACCCTCAAGCAGCGATTCAACCAGGCTGCCGCCACCCGCTTCGGCTCGGGCTGGGCCTGGCTGATCGTGCGGGAGGACGGCAGCCTCGCCGTCGTCTCGACGGCCAACCAGGACAACCCGTTGATGGACGTCGTCGAGGAGCGCGGCGTGCCGATCCTGGCCCTGGACGTCTGGG
>CAZKKP010000052.1:6900-14164 GCA_964553295.1 uncultured Thermoanaerobaculia bacterium
GACTGTATCCGGTGCTCGGTAACGATGTCTGGGAGCATGCCTACTACCTGAGCTACCAGAACCGCCGTGCGGCCTACGTCCACCAGTGGTGGAGCGTGGTCAACTGGAACGAGGTGAACCGCCGCTTCGCCGAAGCGACCCCCTGACGAGCCAACGGTGTGCCGCCGACCTCGACGGCCCCGCCGCCGCGGCAGTGGGCTCGCTGCTCACTGCGGATCTCGGCGCCCGGCTGAGCCAGGTCGAGCTGACGGCTGGTACCTGCTGCCGGACGAGATACCCTGCGGCCTGACCGTCGTCGAGGGGGGTGATCGTCGGTCTGCAGTTCGTCCTCGCCGGCGACGGCTTCGAGTCCGGCGACCTGGCTGGATGGTCGACCTCGACACCTTGACCTCCGGCGCTGCTCCCCGGCGACTCGGGGCCCCGGCGGCGCCGCGGTCCGCCGCCGGCAGACGGCGCGCCTACAGCTCGCGAAGCCAGGTGCGATAGCCGCCTTCGTGGATCTCGACCAGCCGGCAGGCTGGCGGGGTGTGCAGCAGCGCCAGGCCCCCTGCCTCGGGGTCGAGCTGGAACAGGGCCGAGGGCGCGAGGTGGACCGACACCTGACCGCGGACCACCTCCCGGGCACAGTGGTAGTGGCCGCAGAAGACCGCGACCCCCGCGGGCGCGGCCTCGAGCACGGCGAGCACCTCGTCGCGGTTGGCCAGGGGGTAGTTGCGGTCCATGAAGGGGACTCCCGCGAGCAGCGGCGGGTGGTGCATGAACAGGTGGACCCGATCCGAGGCGCCCACGACCTCGGCGCGCAGCCATCCCAGGGCGTCGGGGGCGACTACGCCCGGCCCGCTGTCGAGGAAGTACAGCCGCTGCCCCGCCACCTCGACGGAGAGGCAGTGCTCGGGTCCCCTCGAGAGGACCTCCCCGGGCGCCGGGAACCACTGCTCGAGAGAGGCGCCGACGTCGTGGTTGCCGGGGATCGCGACCACCGGCCGGCCACCCGCGCACCGGGCGAGGAGCGCCGCCAGCTCTTCGTAGACGTCGTCGGAAGGGTCGGTCGCCGCCAGGTCGCCGCTGAGCACGACCAGGTCCGCGGGGATCTCGCGCAGTGCGTCGCCGAGCCGCTCGAGGTAGGCCTCGCGGGCCGGACCCGGAACCGGCATCGGCTGGTGAGGGGCCGGGAGGTGGAGGTCGCTGAGCTGGAGGATGCGCATGACGGCGCCCAGTGTATCGAATGCAACGAGCGTCCGCCGCCCCGGAGTCGCTCCGGCGCCGGCTGAGAGCCCGCCGCCGCCCTCGACTCGTGCTAGCTTGCCCCTCCTGATGGAGGACGGCATGCGCGCTCTGGTCATGGTGATGATGACGTTGACGTTGCCCTTCGCTTCGGCGGTGACGGCCGAGGCGCCGCCCCGGGTCGAGCTCGCCGACCTCGGCTGGCTCGAGGGGTGCTGGCAGGGTACGGCCTTCGGCTCGCCCGCCAGCGAGTGCTGGATGACGGCGCCGGACGGCCGGCTGACCGGGATGTTCCAGCTCGTCCGGGAGGGCCGCCAGGTCTTCTCGGAGATCTTCGTGCTCGACCGTTTCGAGGAGGGCTTCGAGCTGCGCTTGAAGCACTTCCACCCCGACCTCAGGGGCTGGGAGGCGCAGGACGCCTGGGTCACCTTCCCGCTGCGGGAGACCGGCCCCGGCCTCGCCCGTTTCGACGGCCTGCTCTACCGTCTCGACGACGACGGCGCCCTCCATGTGGACCTCGACATGAGACAGGGCGACGAGGTCCGCACCGAGCGCCTGAGCTTCACTCGAGCACGTTGAGGGAGACGGAGCCCCCCCCGCAACCCGGCCCTCACTCTTCAGCGCGGGGCCCCGGCCGTGGCTCGAGCAGCAGCAGCCGCGAGGCGCCGCTGTCGAGGGCGCGGCTGACCGCCAGGCTCGAGGTCGGCGGGACCTCGGCGCGGCTCGGGCACTCGAGGCAGAGCACGCCGCCGGAGGCGAGGAGACCGGCGGCGGCGACTGCCGCCAGTGCTTCGAGCCCCAGGGTCCAGGCGTCGAAGGGCGGATCGGCCCAGACCAGCTCGAAGACCGCGCCTTCGGCGGCGAGACGGCGGATCGCGGCATCGGCGGGCCGGACCACCACGCGCCCCCGCTCGGCGGTGATGCCGAGGCTGTCGCGGTTGGCGGTGACCAGCGCGGCCGCGGCCCGGTGGTGGTCGACGAAGACCACCGACGCCGCCCCCCGGGACAGCGCCTCGAGGCCGACGGCGCCGGTCCCGGCGAACAGGTCGAGCATCCGGGCGCCGACGACCCGGTCGCCGAGCACCGCGAAGGCCCGCTCCCGGAGCACGTCCGGGGTCGGCCGCAGCGGCATGCCCCGGCTCGGGCCTTGGAGCCGGCGGGAGCGGTGCTCACCGCCGGTGATCCTCATGGCGCCGCCTTCTCGAGGATGGCGACGACCATCTGCTCGCGGTCGTTCGGGGGTACCACGTCACGGATCCAGGTCACGTCACGCTGGACCATCACGTAGCCGTCCGGGAGCAGCTCGACGACGGTGCCGTCGACGCCGTCCCACAGCCGCACGCGGTCGCCCACCGCCGGCGCCCAGGCGCGGATCGCGTCGGCCCAGGGCGGCGCCTCGAGCACCATGGTCTCGACGTCGTCGAGGGCGGCCAGCAGCTGCCGAGTGCGCAGCTCGGGCATCAACAGGGGAGAGTAGGGCAGGCGCTCCGGCGTGCCCGAGCGACCAAGGTGGAGCAGGATCTCACCCGGCGTCGGGTCGCGGTGCGTGTCGTGGACGGCGACCGTCGGGCGCTCGGCGGCGGCGATCTCGATCACCCGCAGCACCGCCGCGAACTCGGGCTCGCGCAGGGTCAGGCGTCGAACCGTCACCCGGTCCTCCTCGCGGCTGGACACCACCGCGACCCGGTTGTCGAAGAGCGACACCCGGGTCGTCCGGGCGCCGTGCCTGAGCGTGCGCTCGACGATCGCCGACGGCGCGGTAGATGGCTCGGCGCCCGCGATCAGGGGCGTCGCGACGAAAGCGAGCGTGAGCCAGGTGGTGCGCGGTTTCACGCCGTTCCTCCGGCGAGCCGTCGGGCGGTGGCGACAGCGTGGTCGGTGGCGCCGGCGGGCTCGATGATGCCGTCGACCAGAGCGTCGCGGGTCAGCTTGAGGGCCTGACCGATGTGTGCCCCGGGCGGGATGCCCTGGGCGAGAAGGGCGGCGCCGCCGACGCCGGGCCGCACCCGGACCGCGGCCTCGAAGGCCCGGGCGAGGCGCTGCCGCCCGTCGAGGTCGAGCATAGCCATGGCCAGAAGCACCACCTCGACGGGCCGCTCCTCGACCGCCCGCACTCTGGCCGAGGCGGGCGCCAGGGCAACGGCCGCGCGCACCATCTCGACCTCCTCGGGCAGCGCGGCGAACCGCCGACCGGCCTCGCCGGAGAGCTGAAGGCGTTCACCGAGTCGGGCCGGGATGTCCGCGCCCGAGGCCAGCGCGACGCCCGCGAGGAACAGGCGCCAGGGCTCGGGACGGTCGCCGAGCTGCTGGAGCTGGAACCACGCCAGCTGGGCCTCCAGCTCGAGCAGCCGCGACCGGACCTCGTCGTTCCACACCAGGCCGGGGCAGATCGCGGGCAGCAGGCCGAGCTCGGCGACAAGCTCCAGGCTCGGCGTCGGGTGACCCTCCTCCAGGAGCAGCGCCAGCTCGCGCCGCAGCCGCTGCCCGGAGAGATGGTCGAAGACCCCCTCGCGGACCGCGGTGGCGATCAGGTTGCGGGTGTCGGCGGCGATCTCGAAGTCGAGCCGGCGGGCGTAGCGGACGGCTCGGATGGCGCGGGTCGGGTCGTCGATGAAGGACAGCGAGTGCAGCACCCGGATCTCGCGCCGGTCGAGGTCGCGGCGGCCGCCGAAGAAGTCCACGAGCTGGCCGAATCGCTCGCCGTGCAGGGCAACGGCCAGCGAGTTGACGGTGAAGTCGCGGCGGTACAGGTCCTGCCGGATGAGCGATGTCGCCACCTCGGGCAGGGCGGCCGGGGTGCGGTAGAACTCGGTACGCGCCGAGGCGACGTCGACCCGGTGGCCGCCGGGCAAGGTCACGGCGGCGTTGAGGAACGGTTGGTGGGGGTGGCAGCGGCCGCCGGCGAAGGCCGCCAGGGCGTGGGCGAAGTCGATGCCCGAGCCCTCGACCACCAGGTCCAGGTCCTCGTTCGGGCGGCCGAGCAACAGGTCGCGCACCATTCCGCCGACCAGGTAGACCGGGATCCCCACCGTGTCGGCGACGGCCTTGGCGGTCTTGAGCAGGTCGCGCACCCAGGGCGCCGGCGCCGAGCGGAGCAGGCGGGTCACCGACTGGCTGACCGGACGCCGACCGGCCATCCGGTGGTCGATGGCGGCGCCCGCGGCGTGCTGGCGCTCGAACAGATGGCGGAACAGGTCCATGCGAGTGACCAGGCCGAGGGCGCGCCCCGTGCGCTCCACCACCACGAAGCGGAAGGAGCGCTCGAGGAAGAGGTCGCGGAGCTCGACCAGCGGCGTCTCCGGCGCGACCCGCGGCAGCTCCGGGTCCATCACCGCGGACACCGGGCGGTCCGCCATCTCGTGGCCGAGGGCGCGGTCGAGGATCTGCCGGGTGACCATTCCGACCAGCCGCTCGCCATCCGCCTCGTGGACCGGCGCGGCGTTGATCCGGCGGCGGTTGATGAGGTCCTTGGCCGCCGCGACGGTGTCCGTCGTCGCCACTGAGATGATCGTCGAGGTGGCGATTTGGCAGGCGGTCGCCGGCGGCGGCATCTCACGCTCCAGCGCCGCCAGGAGCCGCTCCCGGACCTCGACCGGCATCAGGTCGGAGACCCTCGCGGAGGCGGCGGTGGCGTGGCCGCCTCCGCCGAGATCCTGGGCCACCCGGCCGACATGCAGTCCTTCGAGGTGCGAGCGCAGGATCAGGTTGGTGTGCGGCGGGCGGACCAGCATCGCCACCCCGACCGGGAGGTCGAAGGTCTCCACCCAGCGGTGGACGACGTAAGCCGCCTCCTCGTGGTATCGGTCCACCTCGACCAGGGATACCGCCACCCGGACGCCGTTGATCGACACCTCGTCGGTGGCCTCGACGAGGCGGTTGAGCAGGGCGAGCTGCTCGGGCTGCAGGCCCTTCATCACCCAGCGCCTCACCCAGGCGAGGGACCCGCCGCACTCGAGCAGCCAGCCGGCGATCTGCAGATCCGCGGGGCGTGTATCCCGGTAGGACAGACCGCCGGTGTCCTCGTAGATCCCCATCAGGAGCAGCGACGCCTCCTCGGAGGACGGCTCGAGGCCGCGCTCGCGGTAGAGCTGGGCGATGATCGAGCAGGTCGCTCCGAGGGGTCGCGACTCGACCATGCCGGCGCCGAGTCGGTCATCTTCGGTGACGTGGTGGTCGATCAGGGTGATCGGGCATCCGTCTCGCTCGAGCAGCCCCCAGACCTCCCCGAGCCGGGCCGGGTTGCGGGTGTCGACGACCACCGCGTGCTCGAAGGTCTCGCGGCGGGCCTGGCGGAGCTTGAGCTCCGGGTAGTCGAGCCCGGTCTCCTCGAGGAAGCGGCGCACCGCCAGCTCCTGGGAGCCCGGAAAGAGCACCCGGTGGTCGGGATAGAGCCGCACCGCGCACACCGCCGCCGCGAAGGCGTCGAAGTCGGCCGACAGGTGCGTGGTGATGATCTTCACGGGACCATTGTCGCTCAAGCGACCGTCGGACCGGCTGGGGGGTCGAAGGACACCGCCACGAGCTCGCCCTGTGCCGGTGGTCGCGGCTCACGACCACACCTCGTCGCCGACCGGTGGGCTGTCGGTCTCGGGGCAGGCGTGGTAGAACTTCCGCCGTGGGTCGCAGGGTGCCGCGATGGGTGCTGCCGACGCTGCTGGCGCTACCGTTCGTGGTGGTGCTGGCGGCGGACGTCGGGCGCTGGGCGCTGGCCCGGTGGCTGCCGCCGACGCCGCTGATCGGCTCGGCGGCGATCACCTTCGAGCCGGTGGACCGTGTGGTCGACCTGACCGACGAGCATCTGAGCGGGTGCTCCTGGCTCGAGCTGGGGCGAGGCTGGCTGCCGGTGCGTCCGGCAGGACGCTGGTCCCTCGGCGACCGGTCGCGGCTGCGCCTGGCGCCGCCTGCCCTCGGCTATCGCCGGCTGCTGCTGGATCTCACCCGCCGCCCCGAGGGTCGCGGGGCCGCAGAGCTCGCCGTCGAGCTCAACGGCGTCGGCTGCGGTCGCGTCACCCTGGAAAAGGGGCGCCAGCAGCTCGCCTTCGACCTCCCCGCAGGAGGGCTCCGCCCTGGAGTGAACATCGTCGAAATGGTCCACCCGCTGCCGCCCGGTGAGCATCGGGGCAGCGCCCGGTTTGCCCTGCGCTGGCATCGACTGGCTCTCGTCGAGGGCGTGGCGACCACCTTCGCCGAACTCGACGAGATACCCGCCTGGGAGCTCGACGGTGAGGGCGAGAGGCTACGGGTGCGGCGCTCCGGAACCCTGACTCTGGTGTTCGCGACCTCGGGTTTCAAGTCGGTCGCTTTCCGCTACGCCTTCTTGGGCATGCCACCGGGGGGCGGCGGTCCGATGGCAGAGGCAACGCTGACCCGGACCGAAGACGGCGCACCGGTATGCCGGGCGACCCTCGACTCCGCCCGTCGTCAGGGGGGGGCGCAGGAGCTCGGACCGGTCCGATTCTCCGGGCCCGCTCGCCTGATCTTCGAGGTCTCCCTCACCGAGGGCACGTCTTTCGAGCTCCTGTCCCCGGTGGTGGGCCGCCTGTACTGAGACGGCCCCCCTCCCGCGGGCGGTGCTGCTGCCGGGGGCGACCGCGGCAACCAGATTCACTTCGTGAATCCCGCGGGCGGTGCTGCTGCCGGGGGCGACCGCGGCAAGCAGATTCACTTCGTGAATCTGGGGAGTGGGGCAGTGAGGGAAGGACTGGGGCGGCAGCGCCTCAGTGTGACCCATTGTAGCGCCGGCGTCCCGCCGGCGTCAGGGTCGGTGACTCCGACGCGATCGGCAGCGGCAGGGAAAGCGTCAGCGTCAGCGACAGCGACAGCGACAGCGACAGCGGCAGGGGCAGGGGCAGCGTCAGTGTGGGGTCAGCGACGGGGGCTGGGGCGCCGGCTGGGACGGCTCCGAAGGGGCTGCCTCCTGACCCCTGACCCCTGACCCCTGACCCGCGGCCCTCCTTGCACCGAGTATCGCCCCTTGCCACGTGGTCGTCGACGTGCTCATCGAGAAGGATTCGCGAATGTGTCACGAAAAATCTCGAAA
>CAZKKP010000053.1:0-14099 GCA_964553295.1 uncultured Thermoanaerobaculia bacterium
CATGAACGCCGTCTTTCTGCCCCTCGCGGTAGCCGTGGTCGGCATCGTCTCCTCGATCGTCGGCTTCTTCTTCGTGCGCACGAAGGAGGGCGGCAACCCGCAGACCGGGCTCAACATGGGCACCTTCGGCGCGGGCGCGCTGATGGTCGTGGGCACGATCTTCTCGATCAGGTACCTGATGCCGACGGCCGGCATCACGGTCAACGACTTCATCTCGGGCACCACCTCGACCTACACCTGGGGCGGCATCACCGTCGCCGTGGTGGCGGGCCTGCTCGCCGGAATCGCCGTCGGACTGCTGACCGAGTACTACACCGCGACCTTCAAGTCTCCGGTCGGGACCATCGTCCAGGCATCGAAGACCGGACCGGCGACCACCGTCATCCAGGGCATCGCGGTCGGCATGAACTCGACCACCTTCCCGGTGCTGGTGATCGGCGCCGCCATCATCGTCGCCTACAAGTTCGCCGGTCTGTACGGCATCGCGCTGGCCGCCCTCGGCATGCTCTCGACGACGGCGATCCAGCTCGCAACCGACGCCTATGGCCCGATCGCCGACAATGCCGGCGGCGTCGCCGAGATGTCGCGACTGGGTCGTGACATCCGCGCCCGGACCGACAAGCTCGACGCGGTCGGCAACACCACCGCCGCGATCGGCAAGGGATTTGCGATCGGCTCGGCGGCCTTGACCGCGCTGGCGCTGACCGCCGCCTACCTGACCAAGATGAAGGGCGAGGTCAGCCTCGACGCCGCCGACCCCTACGTGCTCGTCGGCCTGCTCATCGGCTGCATGCTGCCGTTCCGCTTCTCGGCCATGGCGATGGTCGCCGTCGGCCAGGCCGCCCAGGACATGATCCAGGAGGTCCGCCGCCAGTTCCGCGACATTCCGGAGCTGAGGCCGGCGCTCGAGGCGGCTCAGCGTGCCGAGCACGAGGATCGCGAGCCGACCGCCGAGGAGCGGAGGATCATCGAGGCCGCCGACGGCAAGGCCGAGTACACCCAGTGCGTCGACATCTCGACCGCGGCGGCGATCAAGAAGATGATCGCTCCCGGCCTGATGGCGGTCATCGTGCCGGTGCTGGTCGGGCTGTACTCCGTCGACATGCTCGGCGGCCTGCTCATCGGCGTCACCATCTCGGGCGTCTGTCTGGCGATCTTCCAGGCCAATGCCGGCGGCGCCTGGGACAACTCCAAGAAGCAGGTCAAGGAGGAAGGGCACGCCAAGTACGGCGACGCCTACGACGAGATGCACAAGGCGACGGTGACCGGCGACACCGTCGGCGATCCCTTCAAGGACACCTCGGGTCCGTCGATCAACATCCTGATCAAGCTGATCAGTGTCGTGGCGATGATCATCGCCCCGATCCTGTACGCCATCCACTTCGGCTAGGCGGCCCGATCCAGGGTCGTGGCTGCGCGCCGGGCATGTGCCCGGCGCGCTTTTTCGTGTGCGGCCCGGGACACGTACACTCTCGAGGTGGCGGCGATTCGAGCCATCCGGCCTTCCACCGTGAGACCTCCACTGACACCGCCGCCCGGCGTGACCACGGTGCTCGACTTCCTCGAGCGACGCTTCCCAAGGATCGGTCGAGGGGTCTGGAGGCGGCGGCTCGATGGCGGAGCGGTGAGCTGTGAAGGGCGGCCTGTGAGGGTGGACAGCCCCTACCTTCCCCAGGTCGGGAATCAGTACTGGCGGCAGAGGGTCGACGTCGACCTGCCCGCGAATGCGACGAGCGAGGCGGAGGTCCTCGAGATCCGTGGTTCACGAGCGATCGTCAGGCTCCGGCCACACGGCGGCCGCAAGCACCAGCTCCGCGTCCAGCTCGCCCACGAGGGCCTGCCGGTCGTCAACGACCGGGTTTACGGGAGAGCCTGCGCCGGGTCCATGGGCGACCTCGAGCACCCCATGGCCCTGGTGTGCCACCGTCTCTGGGTCGCCTGCTTCCCAGGCTTCGCGGGCTTGCCGCAACTGACGGTGGAGTGGTCGACCCCCCGCCGCCCGTGGTCCGAAGATGATGAGCCGGCAGCTCGTGGACACCGCTCGCGGGACAAAGAAACCCCCCGCTCACGCGGGGGGTCGGCAGACGCCGTTTGAAATGAAGGACGATCAGGCGTTTTCGCTCTGGTAGAACTTCATCAGGATCTCGGCAACTTCGGGGCGGGCGAACTCCTCGGGCAGGGCCTCGCCTGCGGCGAGCATGGCCCGGACCTTGGTGCCGGAGAGAAGGACGAAGTCCTCCTTGGTGTGGCCCTCCGGCGCGTCGCGCATCATGATGACCTTGCCGATCTTGGTCGAGTACGCGGTGTGGTCGGCCTCGAAGATCTTGATCTCGAGGGCGCCGTCGGGAACCTCGTCGTGGAAGATGGTCTGGGCGTCGAAACCGCCGTAATAGTCGCCCACGCCGGCGTGGTCGCGACCGACGATGAGGTGGGTGGCGCCCATGTTCTGGCGGAACACGGCGTGAAGCACCGCCTCGCGCGGGCCAGCGTAGAGCATGTCATAGCCGTAGCCGGTGATCGCGACCGAGTTCGGCGGGAAGTAGAGCTCGGCCATTTTGCGGATGGCGGCGTCGCGGACGTCGGCCGGGATGTCGCCGGTCTTGAGCTTGCCGAGCAGCATGTGAATGACGGCGCCGTCGGCGTTCTCGCGTTCCATGGCCATGCGGACGAGCTCTTCGTGGGCGCGGTGCATGGGGTTGCGCGTCTGGAAGGCCACGACCTTGTTCCAGCCGTTCTTCTCGATGAGCTCGCGGATCTGCATGGCGGTCCGGAAGGTCTCGGGGAAGTCGGTGGCGAAGTACGAGAAGCTGAGAACCTGAATCGGACCCGCCAGGAACACGTTGCCGACCTCGTTGAATGCCTTCACTCCGGGGTGGGCGGGGTCCAGGGTGCGGAAGACCTTCTCGGTCATGAAACGCATCTGGTCGGCGGTGGCGGTCTCGACGGACTCGATGGTCTGAATCGCGAGCACCGGATTGCCGGCCACGTTGGGGTCCTTGAGCGCGACCCGTGACCCGACCTTGATGCCGGAGGCGTCGGCGACCACGTTGACGATGGGAACCGGCCAGAACAGGCCATCGGTGGTGTGCATCTTCTCGGCGACCGCCATGGAGTCGCCCAGGGTCATGAAGCCGGTCAACGGGTTGAAGTAGCCCGAGCCCAGCATCACCGCGTTCGCAGCGGCCTGGGAGCAGATGCCGATCGAGGGCAGGTTGGCGGCCTCGGCCACGAGCGCTGCGCGCTTGGCGTCGTCGGCCACGTAGAGCGGGTTCAGGGCGTCGGATCCGTGGGGTTTGATCATCTCATTCTCTCCTTGTCGTTGTTCTTCGTCGTCTCAGACGTCGGTTACGGTTAACCTACGCAGCCTTGACGGTCATCCTCTCGTGGGTCAGGGCCAGGGTGCGGTACAGGATGTGGGCAAACTTGGAGTACGGCAGGGTGATGAACAGGGTCAGAACCGAGCCGAGGTGGAGCACGTAGACCGAGCATGCGACGACCGGGTCGACCGGCACGAAGCGTAGCCCCTCGGTGAGGACGCCGGTGCCGATGACGCCGAGCACCGTCATCAGGAAGAACCAGTCGAAGGCCCGCGAGTCACCGACAAGGTTGTCATCCTTGGCGAGCCGGTTGACGAACAGCAGGATACCTCCGATCACCAGGGCCACGGCCGAGATGTTGCCGAGCCACTTGACCCAGTGGTCAAGCGGCAGTGGATAGATGTGGAGGCCGTACATGTAGATCACCAGGATGCCCGAGGTCACTGCAGCGCCGACAAAACCCCACATGACCAGGAAGTGTCCCCAGCGTCGCTTGGGCACGCCGCGGTCGCACGACGAGAACTGCTTGTGCGTCGCGATGTCGATCAGTGACCCGGTCAGCGCGCCGAAGAACGAGCCTGAACGCTGCTGAGTCTCTCCTGTCATCTTCCAGAACCTGCGACCGCTGATCCACATGGCGGCGACGATGAGCGCCGTCACCGTCGTGTAGACGATGTAGATGAGAACGTGGGGCACGAACTCCTCGTAGTGGAAGCGGCCTTCGAGCGCCGGCAGGTCGGGGTTGACGGGCGGAATCTCCATCCCCGTGGTTGCGAAGAGCAGCGCGATCCAGAACAGGATCGGCAGGAAGATGAAGGCAGGCCACGTGCTCTTGATGTTGGCGGACATGCGCCCCAGGGCGGCCGGCGCCGACAGCTTCTCAACCACCGCCGCCCGCACCGCCGCCATGATGTCGCCGGGGGCGACCTCCCGCGGGCAGCGGACGCTGCAGTCGTTGCACTGGTGGCACAGCCACGGTCCGGGATCGGCCGTGAGCTGGTCGATGAGGCCCCACTGAGCCAGCAGGACCTGGCGTCGGGGGAACGGCGCGTTGGCGGGGGCCAGTTCGCAGACGCTCGAGCAGGTGCCGCACTGGTAGCACCGGGCGACCTTCTCGCCACCCCGCTCGAGGAACTCGCGTCGAAGGTTCGACGATTGAATGATGGGGGTCGATGCCATGGAGAACCCCTTCCCTAGAATCCCTTGAGCGGGTTGGGTCCCATCTTGTCGAGCTCGGCAGCGAACTCGTCGAGGACTCCGGGAACGCGGCCGAACTCGTCGTGGCTGAGCTCGACGACCTTGATCCGCTCCGGCTCGAGGGAGAGCCGCTGCAGGGTCTCGCCGACGTTGCCGAGGCGGGTGTTGGCGAGCTCGGAGCCGCGGACGTAGTGGCACTGGTAGTCGTCGCCGTACTTGCAGCCGATGAGGATGACTCCGTCGACGCCGCACGACAGGGCCTCGGCGATCCAGATGATGTTGGTCGAGCCGAGGCAGCGGATCGGGATCACGCGGACCCACGGGTTCCAGGTCGCCCCGGCGGCGGCGGCGGTGTCGAGGGCGGGAACGGCGTCGTTCTCGCACATCAGGGCGAGGATTCTCGGCTTCTCCTCGAAGTCCTCGGGGACCTCCATGGCCTTGATCATCTCGGCGACCATCTGCACCGAGTAGTCGGGGAAGGAGATGATCCGCTCCGGGCAGGAGCCCATGCAGATGCCGCAGCGGCGGCAGCGCAGCGGGTTGAACTCCGGCGTGCCCTTGGCGTCCTCGTTCAGCGTGCCGAAGGGGCACTCCTCGGTGCAGCGCTTGCACTGGGTGCACCGCTGCAGGAAGAAGGTCGGCACCGTGCGGTCGCCGGCCCGCGGGTGCACGGCCTCGCTCCGCTTCGCGGCCGCGATGCACTGCACCGCCTTCATCGCGGCGCCCCAGCCGTCCTCCGCCGCCTGCACCAGGTCCATCGGGGCGTGCACGGCGCCGGCGGCGTAGATGCCGGTACGGCGGGTCTCGTAGGGGAAGCAGATGAAGTGGGAGTCGGGGAAGGAGTAGGCCAGAGTCGGCAGGTCCGGGCCCTGGCGGTAGGTCAGGTTGAGGATCTCGGTCCCCTCGTGTCCGGCGAGCTCCTCGGCAAGCTTCGCCGAGTCGGCGCGGACCTGCGAGCTCTCGGACGTCTCGGCCCGCACCCGTGCGTCGTGCAGGGTGCGGATCTTCTCGCCGTCGGCGGAGTTCGGCGCCATGCCGGTGGCCAGCACCACGAGGTCGGCCTCGACCACGGCGCCCTCGCCGAGAAGGCTGTCGGTCAGGTGGACCCTCAAGTTGCCGTTGACCTCGACCTGGGTGGCGGTGCCGCGGGTCATCATCACCTTGGCCTGGTCCTGGATGCCGGCATAGAAGCGTTCGAGCTGCCCCGGCGTGCGCATGTCCCGGTAGACCACCGCGGTCTCGACCTCGGCGTGACGGGACCGGATCTCCGCCACCTGGCGCAGGGTCCGACTGCAGCAGGAAGACGAGCAGTAGGGGAGGTGGTCGGGGTCGCGTGAGCCGGCGCACTGGATGAAGAGCACCCGCGAGGGCGTCCGGCCGTCGGACGGACGGAGCAGGGCGCCGCTCGCCAGCATCGCCTCGAGCTCCCACGACGTCACCACGTCGGCCGACACCCCGTAGCCGAGGTTGGCGAGTCGGGTCGCGTCGTAGGGTCGGGCGCCGGTCGCCTGGACGATCGCGCCGACCGTGAGCTGCTGGCTGCCGGATGGGGTCTCCAGGGTCACCCGGAAGGCGCCGGGCTGGCCGGTGATCTCACCGATCTGGCTGCTGGTGTGAACGGCAATTCCCGGGTGCGACTCGACCCCGGCGACGAGGTCGGCGATCGGATTGGCGTGGGGCCGGTCGTAGGGCGGCGCCTCGGGGATGACCGAGATCTGCTGGAGCAGGTGTCCGCCGAGGCGGTCGCTCTTCTCCACCAGGACCACCGGGTGGCCGAGGGCGTCGGCGGCGGTGGCCGCCTCGAGCCCTGTCCGGCCGCCGCCGACGACCAGCACGGTTTCGGCGATGGTCTCGGTGAGTGGCTCGATCGGTTTGGTGTTCTTCAGCCGGGCCATGCCCATCCGCACCAGGTCCTCGGCGAGCATGCGGGTGTCTTCATCGCCTGCCGGGTGCGACCACGTGCAGTGCTCGCGCAGCGCGAGACGGTACATCGCCAGCTCGTCGCTGGTGAGGGAGTTGAACTCCTCGGCCTTGACGCGCTCTGAGCAGGCGCCGATCAACAGACCGTTGAGGCCGGAGGCGACGGCGGCGTCGCGGATCGCCTGCAGCCCCTCGGGGGCACACAAGCAGGGATGCGTGAGGGTGGTCGCTGCGCCGCTGGCGACGCCCGCCACCGCCTCGAGGTCGATCGCGTCACCGATGCCGCAGCCGGAGCACAGGAATACGCCGATCTTGTCCATCACGCCCTCCTTGAAGCGGCGGCCCATGCCTTGGCGGCGGCGCCCGTCGCGTCACGTACGGAGGAGGCGACGTCCTCCGGTCGCCGGGCGACACCGGCGACCGTAAGTCCTCTCGCGAGGTCGTCGAGCACGAAGCCGTCCTCGTCCAGTGCGAGCTCGAAGGGCAGCCCGTCGCTGTTGGGAACCATGCCGGTGGCCAGCACGACGAGGTCCGCGGTTTCCTCGAGCAGCCGACCCGACTCGACGTCCTCGAGCTTCAACCGGAGGTGACCGTCCACCGCCGTCACGGTGGCCACCTTGCCCTTCATCAGGCGGACGCCTTCCAGGGCCGCCGTCTTCAACAGCACGTCCTCGTTGCGGCCCGGGGTGCGACGGTCGATGTAGTACATCGTGACCTGGGCCTCGGGGAGCTGGTCCTTGACGTAGCGGGCCTGCTTGAGGCTGGCGAGGCAGCAGACCCCGGAGCAGTAGGGCAGGTGGTTGACGTCGCGGGACCCGGCGCACTGGACGAAGGCGACGCTCTTCGGCGGCTGTCCGTCCGACGGGCGGACGATCCTGCCGCCGGTGGGGCCGTGCGGCGAGGCCAGGCGCTCGAGCTGGACGTTGACGACGACGTCGGGCAGGTTGCCGCCGAGGTCGTCGAGATTCTCGACGGGGTAGGGGTGCCAGCCGGTGGCGACCACCACCGCGCCGACGTCGACGGTGCGCGTGGTCTCGACCGCCTCGAGGTCGACCGCTTTGTAGCTGCAGGCGGCCGCGATCGCCCGGGCCTCGTCGTCGCCCACGGCTGCGCGGTCGAACATGAACCGCTTCGGCCAGGCGTTGGGCGACGCCAGTCGGATCGCCTTTGCCTTCTTCATGCCGAGATTGAAGGGGTCGTCGACCTCGGTGGTGCAGGCCTCGGCGCAGTCGCCGCAGGCCGTGCAGGCGGACGTCACCCACGCCGGCGCGGTCTTCAGCTCGACCCGCCAGCCGCCGGCGACCCTCGTCGCGCCGACCACCCGGGTCGAGGTCAGAACCTCGATCCTCGGGTTGCGCTCGAGCCGGCGGGTGTTGATCTCCATGCCGCAGGACGGCGGGCACATCTTGGGGAAGTAGTTGTGGCTGCGCAGCACGCGGCCGCCGACCGAGGGCTCGCTTTCGACCAGGATCACCTCGGCGCCGGCCTCGCCGGCCTCGAGCGCCGCGCTGATCCCGGCGATGCCGGCGCCGATCACGAGCAGCGGGAGCTTGTGGGTGTCGTTCATGCGCTGGTTCTCCGGTTGGAGGTGTGCTCTTCGCGGACCTTCATGGTGGATTCGCCGAACAGGGCGAAGCGCAGCCAGCGGAAGGCGAATCGGAGCAGAGCCTCGTCGTTGTTGGACAGGGCCTCGACGAGCTCGGGCTCGAGCTCGAAGCGGTCGAGGAAGCTCGACTCGAAGACGAAGGCGCGGAAGCCGTCGACGTCATAGCAGGCGGTGTAGAACAGGTGCAGCCGCTTGGGGTCGAGCTGCCGGCGGCCGCCGATGAACCACGGATGGGTGACGAGCTCGCGGAAGCCGGCCTCGAGCTCGTCGCGCTCCATCAGACCCTGATCCTGTCGCCAGCGGGCGACCGTCCATGTCGGGCAGCCCGCATCGAAGCGTCCCCGGCAGTGGTCGTCCTCGAAGACGAAGTAGATCGGCTCGGGCTCGACGCCGGCCCGCGCGGGCGGTAGTGCCTCGCCCAGCGGGTACATCCGGCAGGCCCAGGGTCGGTACTCGTAGACCGAGCAGCCGTCTGGACCGAGGAACGGGCACGGCGTTCCTTCGGACTTTAACATCTTGAGCAGGACCACCGGCAGGTGCAGCTCCTTGGTGATCGGGTTGGCCGTGTAGGTCTCCAGGAAGAGCCTCGTGTGCATGCCGAGTCGGCGGGCCAACTGCAGGACGTCGAGGGGTGTGAGGACGATGTTGACGTCGTGGCAGCAGCTGTTGAAGCACGGGACGCCGGGGTGGCAGGCGAAGGGGAAGGCGTCGTCGGGTCCCAGCTGGCGTTTGTCCGCCAGGAAGCTCGGCAGGGTCGGGGCGGGCCGGGTCATCGGGAGTCCTTTCTCAGTCGTCGACGCCGGGGCCCGCCGAACCCTCGTCGGTGACGACGTCCGCGTCGAGGATGCGGTCCTTCAAGGCGTCCGGCGACCACACGGCAAGCGGTGAGGCCGCTCCGGTGGTCGGGTCGACGCGATAGCGGTACGAGGCAGTGACCGCGAACTTCTCCTGCATGTGCCGCCAGCCGCGCACGTAGTACGGGCAGCTGTCGTTGAAGCAGGCGAGGTGGAAGTCTCCATCCCAGCCGGTGTTGTCAGGGAGTTCGAAAGGGGTGAGCGGCTGGTCGCAGTGCGGGCAGATCGGTTGACCTGATGCGTTCGTCAAGGTGGCCTCGTCGAGGGGAAAAGACCCCGGGCGCCGAAGCGCCCGGGGTCGGAAGGGAAAGGGATCAGCCGCCGAGCAGCTCGTGGTCACCGGCGTCCTTGAACATGGGGATGACGTCGCGCTTGAGCATCTCCCACTTCTCGGTCACCGGGTCCATCTTGCAGTTCACGAAGCAGTGCCAGTTGGCCTGGTCGAGCTTCGGGAAGTCGGCGCGGAAGTAGTAGCCGGGCCACCGGGTCTCCTCACGGAAGAGCATCGTGCGGACGTGGGCCTCGGCCTGGTACATGCGGTGGTAGTTCTCCCAGCAGCGCATCAGCTCGTGCAGATCGGCTGCGCCGAGGTTCTCCGAGTCCTCCTTGAGCATGGCGAGGAGCTCGAGACCTCGGGACATCAGGTGCTTGGAGGTGGTGAACTGGGCGCCGACGCCGCCGGCGTACTCGTCCATGAGCTTCTGCAGGCGCATCATGAACATCTTGGGCAGGATGTAGGCCGGGTTGACGTCGACCTGGGTGGTCTTGTCCTTGTTCTCGGCATACAGCTTGAGGGGCTTCAGGGTCTTCGCCTTGAGCTCCTCGATGATCGTGGCGTCGACGGTCGGCATCGCCGGCTTCTCGTTGACCAGGTAGCGCACCGCGGCCTTGGCAGCGATCCGCCCCTCGGCGTGGGAGCCCGACGAGAACTTGTGCGACGACGCACCGGTGGCATCACCGCCGCCGAACACTCCCTTGACCGTGGTCATGCACTCGTAGCCCCAGAAGTACTCGGGCGGTGCGAGGTCCTTCGGACCCGACACCCAGGCGCCGGAGGCGCCGGAGTGGGAGCCGATGAAGTAGGGCTCGGCGGCCGCGATCTCGGACGACCTCTCCTCGGGCTGGGTGTTGGTCGCCGCCCACAGGATGGCCTGCGAGATCGTCATGTCGAGGAAGTCTTCCCAGGCTTCGCTCTCGAGCTCCTTCATCTTCTTCTGGAAGGCCTTCTCGTCGGGGGCCTGGTCGGCGATCTTCTTGATCGCTTCCTCGGTGCGCATGTAGATCGGGCCCTTGCCCTCCATCACGTCGAGCATGCCGAGGTAGTTGCGCAGGTTGGCCGGGATCGGCTTGACGTGGCCGTAGGGCTTCCAGTTGTCCAGCTCGGGCCGACGCTCGACCATGTACTCGCCGCCGAAGGCGTTGGTCGCGCGCGACTTGAAGAGCAGGAACCAGGCGCCGACAGGGCCGTAGGCGTCCTTGAAGCGCACCGGGATGAAGCGCACTTCCTGGCAGGTCATCTCGGCGCCGGCCTTCAGGGTGAAGTACGCCGACGAGCCGGAGTTCCAGGGCGGGTACCAGGCGCGACCGGCGCCCTCACCGGAGGAGCGGGGCTTGAACACGTGCACCGCGCCGCCCATGGCGACGAAGATCGCCTTGGCCAGGAACACGTAGAACTTGTTCTCGCGCACCGAGAAGCCGTAGGCGCCCTTGCAGTGCTCGCCGTCCATGATCGGGCCGACGATGAACACGCGCTCGTAGATGTTCTCGGTGCCGAGGTGGTTCTTCGCCGCCTCGGCGACGACCACCTTGTAGGACTCGCCGTTGATCATGAGCTGCCAGCGACCCTCGTGGACGTAGCCGCCGTTCTCGTCCAGCCAGATCGGCAGGCCCCACTTCTCGAACAGGTGGACCGACGAGTCGACGTGGCGAGCGATGTTGGCCACGAGGTCGTCGCGAGCGATGCCCATGAGGTCGTTGCGCACGTAGTCGACGTAGCTCTTGACGGTGTTCTGGCCGTCCCTG
This sequence comes from uncultured Thermoanaerobaculia bacterium, assembly GCA_964553295.1. Lineage (GTDB taxonomy): Bacteria > Acidobacteriota > Thermoanaerobaculia > Thermoanaerobaculales > Sulfomarinibacteraceae > CAZKKP01. Next base: position 10,917 of record CAZKKP010000053.1, read on the forward strand.
AGACCCACGTACTGGTTGATCGCCGACAGACCCATCGCGACCGCGCCGGAGCGGTCCACGGCGGCCTTGTCGACCATGGTGACCTTGAGGCCGTTCTTCTTCGCCCAGTAGGCGGCTTCGACGGCGGCGCCGCAGGACGCCATGCCGCCGCCAAGAATCAGCAGATCGGTTTCGACCTTGACAGTCTCGAAGTTTTCCATCATCCCCTCCTTCACTTCGTCCACACGGCGTCGAGACCGAGCGAGGCGGGCTCCGTGAAGAGCACTGGGCCCTCGAGGTCGGCGTCAGTGGAGAAGCCTCCGGCGGGCTCCGCGCTGCCTTCCGGGGTGGAGCGGATCGGGAACTTGAACCGCTTCACCTTGCCGTTGCGGAACTTGATGGTCCACATGATCGAGTCAGTGGAGCGCAGCGGCACCACCGACGCACCCATCGGCACGAAGTCCGCGTAGCCGCGCACGTCGACCGCCTGGGTGGGGCAGATCTTGACGCAGTTGTAGCACTCCCAACACATCGACGGATCGCGGTTGTATGCCTTCATGAGCTCCTTGTTCAGCACCATGAGGTCGTTGGGACAGATGTACTGGCACGCGGTCTTGTCGAGCGCCTTGCATCCGTCACACTTTTCTGGGTAGACAAAACTCGGCATGAACACTTCCTCCTTTCAAATGAGGCCTGCTCGGGCGAGCGGCCTGGTCCGTTCATCGCTCGCGATGACCGTGAAGCAAATCATGTGCCGAGTTTCACAAGGAGTCGGCGACAGCGCCTGCTCGCGAATCGTAAGGCGTGAATGAAGAGCTACTTCGGCCGTCAACCCGTGACGAAGTGGAGGTTCTCCCAGGTGATGCCGGAGTGCAGGCGCGGTCGCCAGGAAGGGCCGCGAGAAGCGCTAACTCACTCTGGTGGCGGTTTTGGAGGCTTCACCAAGGGATTGTGAAAGAAATCACTTGTCGTGAAATTGGCGACTTGGGAACCGCGAAGGGTCCGAGGAGTTTCGTTCTGGTAACTGATGGCTCCTCGATCTCGGCAAGTCTCTGATGGAAAAGAAGATCGTCGATCTGCATACTTGTTACCTGTGAGTAACATGAGGGGTCACGAGTCTCACACCTGGCCGTGGCGAGCCAGGTGGCGAGCTGCTATGCAGTTCCTCTTCAATATCTTGTTTCTTGGAGCTGAGGAGAAGAAGCGAACGCGCCGGATGGTCGACAACGGCACCAGAGTGGCGGAGGGGCTCGGCGGAAACGGTAGCCGAGCCGAGAGAACCCCGATCCGCGTCCCGAGCCCGAGCCCGCCGCCGAACATCACGGGACGGCGGACAGGCGGGTGGCGGGAGACGGAGAGCTGTGGCACAGTGCCCGGGTTCGGCGGCGGGACCGCCGGGCGTGTCAGAGGACGAAGGAGGAGAGCATGCGTGTGATCCTGTTGGGGCCTCCGGGAGCCGGCAAGGGAACCCAGGCGGCGTACATCTGCGAGCGTTTCGGCATTCCTCAGATCTCGACCGGCGACATGCTGCGGGCGGCGGTGGCGGCCGGCAGCGAGCTTGGGCGCAAGGCCAAGGCGGCGATGGACTCGGGCGGGCTGGTGTCGGACGAGATCATCATCGGCCTGGTCAAGGAGCGGATCCAGGCGCCGGACTGCGCCGGCGGCTTCCTGTTCGACGGCTTCCCGCGGACGGTGCCGCAGGCCGAGGCGATGCGCGAGGCCGGGGTCGGGATCGACGCGGTGGTCGAGATCGTGGTCCCCGACGACGAGATCGTCAGGCGAATGTCGGGCCGCCGGGTTCACCTGGCGTCGGGTCGGACCTACCACGTGGTGTTCAACCCACCCAAGGTGGAGGGCCGCGACGATGCCACCGGCGAACCGCTGCTTCAGCGCGACGACGATCGCGAGGAGACGGTCCGCTACCGCCTGGCCACCTACCACGAGCAGACCGAAGTGCTGGCACGGTTCTACGGCGGGATGGCCGGACAGCCGGGGGCGCCGAGAATGGTGACGGTCGACGGCACCCAGTCGATCGGCGGGGTTCGGGACGGGATCCTCCGGGAGCTCGAGAAGCTCGCCTGATCACCTCCGCGCCCCCTCGTCCCGGAGCCACGCCCCGAGCTCCGCGGGATCGCTGGTCGGTTGCCGGCAGACGAAGCCTCGGCACGGGTAGGCGGTGGCCCGTCCGTCGACCGCCCGGTGGTCGGCGGCCCAGGGAAGGAGACGGCGCACGGCGTCGCCCGTCGGTCCATCCAGGATCAGCACCACCGTGGGCTCGGGGCCCGGGCCGCTGCGTGCCGCCGCCAACAGCTTTTTGACGCCGTCGTCTCCGGCGGCGCCGACGATGACCACCTCGAGGGAGGGCGCGTGGGCGGCGGCCACCGCCCCGATCATGTGCGCGTGGCCTGACGGCGCCCTGCGAAGGTCGTTGGCGAAGGCTCGGGCGACCTCTGCCGCCCTCTCCTCGAGCTGGGGGCGGCCGAGCAGCCTGCCGAGGCGGAGGAGGTTCCACATGGCGATGGAGTTGCCTGAGGGCATGGCGCCGTCGTAGGCGTCGCGATGCCGTATGAGGAGCTCCTCGTGGTCGGCTGCGACGAAGTGGAAGCCGCCGCCCTCATGGTCCCAGAAGCGTTCCAGGGTCTCGTCGAGGAGCGTCGCTGCCCGGGCGAGATGCCGCGGGTCGAAGGTGGCGTCCCAGAGCTCCAGGTCGGCCCAGGTCAGGCAGGCGAAGTCGTCGAGAAAGGCCGGTACGGCCGCCACGTTCTCCCGGAAGGTGTGCAGCAGTCGGCCGTCGGGCGTCCGCAGCCGAGCGTGCACGAAGTCGACCGCGGTTGCGGCCCGGCTGACGAACGACGGTTCCTCGAGGATTCGCCCGGCCCGGGCGAGGGCGGCCGCCGCGAGGCCGTTCCAGTCCGCCAGCACCTTGTCGTCGCGGAGCGGACGCACCCGGTGCTGTCGCGTCTCGAGCAGCTTCTGTCGGATCGTCGCCATCCGGGCGTCGAGAACGGCCGGCGCGAGGCCGAGCTGCTCCGCGATGACGGGCAACGGCGCTGCCAGGTGGGGGATGTTGCTGCCGGCGAGCTCTCCGGTCGACTCGTCGCGCCAGTTCCCCTCGGGCCGGAGGCGCCAGACCGCCGCCGCGAGCTCGGCCTGCTCGGGCTCGAGAGCATGTCGTACCTCGTCCAGCGACCAGACGTAGAATCG